>NZ_AMPR02000109.1:0-8909 GCF_000307735.3 Cupriavidus sp. HPC(L)
CAGTCTCGCCGCCGTTCGGCCTGTCTGCCGGGCGGGCGACGGTCGCCATGCTCGGAAAGGTGACCGTCTGCGCGACGGACAGGCCCTGCGCCGCCGCCTGCGCCGCGAAGGCCGCATCGAACGGCTGGTCCGCCACCAGCAGCACGTCGGCGCCGATCAACTGGCGGGCATCGCGCTCCAGCCCCTGCCGCATCCGGTCGGACAGGAAGCCGACGCTGGCCAGCGCCGCGACCGCCAGCACCAGCGCGAACAGCAGCAGCGTCAGCTCGCCGGCGCGCCAGTCCCGCCGCGCCATCCGCCACGCCTGCACCCACGGCGAGAAACGCGCCCCGGCATGGGGAACGGCGACGGGGCGCACCAGCGCAGGAGCAGTGGAATCCGCGGCGGAATCGGTCGGCATGATGTCGTGGTCAGGGGTATTCGTTGTCGGGGCGCCGGGGGCGTGGATGGCGCCGATCCCGGTCAGTACGTGGCCGGCGGCCCGCCCTTGCGGGTCAGCGTGCCATGCAGCTTGCGCACGCCGCGCCACAGCTTGGGCAGCAGCCACAGCGCCAGCAGCAGGCTGATCGCCAGCAGTACGAAGAACAGCACCGGCAGGAAGAACGCCAGCAGCAGGCTGCCGGTGGCGGTCACATCCTCGGTGAATGAGGCCGCCCAATTCGAAAAGGGTTCCGGCGACACATTGATCAGCGCGCGGGTGCCGGCCTTGGCGGCATGCGCGGTACCGGCCAGCGTGCCGCCGACCAGGCCGGCGATCACCATCCACTGCGGATCGAGATTGCCGAACGCGGCCGCCGCCAGGATCGCCCCGGCGGGAATGCGCACGAAGGTATGGATGCCGTCCCAGACCGAATCGAAGCCCGGGACCTTGTCGGCGATGAATTCGGCCAGCGCCAGCACGGCGGCCACGCCGATGACCCAGTTGGACGCGAGCGGCTGCAGCCCGGCCGGCAGATCGAGCCAGCCCATGCGGGCCAGCAGGCCGGCGGCCAGCACGGCCAGGTAGAGACGAAAGCCGCTGGCCCAGGACATGCCGGCGGCCAGCGCGGCGGTTTCCAGCATCGGGACGCCCTCGCAGAGTCGCGGCCGGCGGCGCCGGCCATGGGCGCAGTGTAATACGGGTGTCGTTCCGGACTGCCCGAAGATCCCCGGTATTGCCCTGGTCACGCCCTGGTCACGCCCTGGTCTAGCTACTCGCGCCCGTCGACCCCGTACCAGGGCAGCACCTGCTCCGGGGCCAGCAGCCCGCGCTGCTCGACCAGCGCATAGCCGGGCAGCGCGGTGATGCGGGCGGCGATCGCCGGGTCGGCCAGCAGCGCCAGCAACGCATGGACCCACGGCGCGAACTGGTCGGCCTTGCGCAGCGCCAGATAGTAGACCTCGCGCGTCAGCGGCACGAAGGCCAGGCCGTGCGCCTCGGCATTGACGCGCAGGCCGAAGCCGACCTCGGCGCGGCCGGCATGCACCGCCTCGGCAACCTTCTCGTTGCTGAACTCGGGCTCGTCATAGCCGACCACCTGGTCGGCATACAGTCCGTGCGCCGCCAGCAGCTGGTCGAACAGCAGCCGCGTGCCCGAGCTGCGCTGCCGGTTGACGAAGCGCGCCTGCGTGCGGACCAGATCGCGCAGCTCTCGGATTTCGCGCGCGCGCGACGGCGCGACGATCAGCCCCTGCTCGCGCGAGGCCACCGGAATCAATCGCACCGCGGACGGGCGCAGCCATTTGCGCAGCGTCACGTGCGCGACGGAGCCCGCGGTCTGGATCGGCGCGACATAGAAGCCCGCCAGTTCGGCCTGCCGCTCGTGCAGGCAGATCAGGCCCTCGACGCTGCCGCAGAACACGGTATCGAGCTGCAGCCCTTCCGGCTGCTCGTTCAGGGCTCCCGCCAGCACCTCCATCGCCGGGTCGTGGCTGCCGGAGAAATGGATGCGCGTCTGCGGCCGGGCGGCGTCGTCAAGCTCCGCGGCGAACTCGGCCAGCGCCTTGCGCACCGCCGGATCGACCGCCTCGCGCAGCTTGCCCTCGGCGCGCAGCAGGCGCTCGCCGAACCGGGTCAGCGAGGCGCCGCGGCCGCGCTCCATATCCAGCATGCTGCGCCCGAGCAGCGCTTCCCAGTCCCGCATCACGCCCCAGGCATGCCGGTACGACAGTCCGACCTTGGCGGCGGCGCGATGCAGCGAGCCGGTCTCGCGCACCGCCTGCAGCAGCAGGAACACCTTGCCGTTGGCACGGGGGTTGTCGTCCGCCGATACCACCGGAAACAGTTCGAATTGGAATGTCATATGTTCCGCTGTTCTTATTTACTTTGTTCTTGGAGTGCCGAGACAATCATGGCGCCCGCACAAGCTTGCGCAGATTAGCGGAAGCTTCGGATGTCGCGCATTGTCACCGAAGCCGATGGGCGCGCGCAATTATGTTCAGACAAACATAACTAGAGGAATTCCATATGCCATTTCCCACTCCGGGTCGGCCCTCCCGCGGGCTGTCGCGACGGCTCGCCGCCGCCCTGCTGTCGGCCGCCTCGCTGCTCGGCGCCGGCGCGGCCTTCGCCGGCGAACTGAAGCTGGCGACCACCACCAGCACCGAAAACTCCGGCCTGCTCAAAACCCTGCTGCCGCGCTTCGAGCGGGACAGCGGCGTCGCCGTCAAGGTGATCGCGGTCGGATCGGGCAAGGCGATGAAGATGGGCGAGATGGGCGATGTCGACGTGCTGCTGGTGCACGCGCGCAAGATGGAGGACGCGTTCGTCGCGGCGGGGCACGGCATCGACCGGCGCGACGTGATGTACAACGACTTCATCGTGGTCGGTCCGTCGGCGGATCCGGCCAAGATCGCGGGCAGCAAGGACGTGATCGCAAGCTTCCGCAAGATCGCCGCCAGCGGCGTCAAATTCATCTCGCGCGGCGACAACTCGGGCACCGACGTGATGGAGAAGTCGTACTGGAAGGAGGCCGGCATCGAGCCGAAGGGCCAGGCTTGGTACGTCAACGCGGGGCTCGGCATGGGAGAGGTGCTGACGATGGCCGCGCAGATGCCCGGCTACACGCTGTCCGACCGCGCGACCTATGGCGCCTATCGGGCGAAGACCGGGCTGGCCATCGCGGTGCAGGGCGATCCGAAGATGTTCAACCCCTACGGCATCATCGCGGTGAATCCTGCCCGGCATCCCGGCATCAACTACACCGATGCGCGCAAGCTGATCGAGTGGATCACGTCGAAGGCGGGGCAGGACGCCATCGCAGGCTACAAGGTCGACGGCGAGCAGCTGTTCTTCCCCAGCTACAAGGAAAAGGCGGGCTCCTGACCTGCGGTCGGAAGCCACGGCAATCGCAGCCGCAGCGGCCGCGCCCGTCCGACTCAGGACTCGGCTGCGATCTCCAGCCGCGGCAGCAGCGGCAGATCGGCCGCCACCTCGGCGATCATCCGGCGCAGCCACAGCACGTCCGGCGCCGCGTGGCAGCGCTCATGCCATAGCTGGTAGAAGCGCATCCGCGGGAACGACACCGGCGCCGGCACCATGCGGATCGGCAGGTACTGGGCATAGTGCGCGGCGAACTGCCGGCCGGTGGTGAACACCATGTCGGTCTTCATCAGCACATAGGGCACCAGCCCGAAATACGGCAGCGTGACCTGGATGCGGCGCTTGTAGCCCTGCTCCGCCAGCGCCTGGTCGATCATGCTTCGCTGCATCGACGCATACGGCGCCGGCGCCAGATGCGGCATCTCCAGGTAGTGCTTCAGCGACAGCCCCTTCTTCGCCAGCGGATGCTGGGCGCCGAGCATGCAGACCACCTCGTCCTCGAACAGCGGCGAGATATGCAGATGCTCGGGCGGCGACAGCCAGTTGCCGACCACGATGTCCAGCTTGCCCTGCTCGAGCTCCTCCAGGAAGTCCGTGGCGCTGGTCAGCGGATGGACGAACAGCTTCGCGCCCGGCGCCAGCCGGCGCACCCGTTCGACGATATTGGGCAGGAAGAACGCGTCCAGATAGTCGGGCGCGCCCAGATGGAAGGTCCGGTCGGTGGTGGCCGGATCGAACTGCTGCGGGGGCCGCGCGATGCGATCCATCGCGGCCAGGCTCTGCTCGGCCAGTTCGAGCAGTTCGCGGCCGCGCTCGGTCGGCACCATGCCGCTCTTGCCGCGCACCAGGATCGCGTCGCCGGTGATCTCGCGCAGCCGCTTCAGCGTATTGCTGATCGCCGGCTGCGATTGCCCCATCCGCACGGCGGTGCGCGTGACGCTCTGCTCGGTCAGCAGGGTGTGCAAAACCCGAAGCAGATAGGTGTCCAGATGGTCGCGTCCGTGCATGGTGAATTCGTCCGGCCTGATAAGCCTGCGGGCCGGTGGCGTGGGGATAAGGATCGGCGCATAGTGTATGCCAGTCACCCTGGCAGCGGTCAATTCGGCGCAAACCCGCGGAATGCCCCCGGTTTTGGTGCGCCACGGTACATTCGCGGCATGCGCCTCCGGTGCCGCGGGTGACCGGGGCGTCATGATGCGGCATATCACCTGGGCCGAATATTGCTACTCGGCGCCAGTGCTATGTTTGTCCCCATCGCAAGGAGATAAAACGACCATGGAGACACAACCCATCCGCTTCTACCATCGCGGCCAGGTTCAGCAGGTCACCGATGCCCCGATTACCCGCACCGTGCTGCAATACCTGCGCGAAGACGCGCGCTGCACCGGCACCAAGGAAGGCTGCGCCGAGGGCGACTGCGGCGCCTGCACCGTGGTCATCGGCGAACTGCAGCAGGATGGCGAACTGAGCTTCAAGGCCGTCAACTCCTGCATCCAGTTCCTGCCCACGCTGGACGGCAAGGCGCTGATCACGGTCGAGGACCTGCGCCAGGCCGACGGTTCGCTGCATCCGGTGCAGGAAGCGATGGTCGAATGCCACGGCTCGCAATGCGGCTTCTGCACGCCGGGCTTCGTGATGTCGCTGTGGGCGCTGTACCAGCAGCACCAGCCGGGCGGCCCCGCGCCGGACCGTCAGACCATCTGCGACGCGCTGACCGGCAATCTGTGCCGCTGCACCGGCTACCGGCCGATCATCGAGGCGGGCCAGCGGATGATGTCGCTGCCCGCGCCGCACGCGAGCCGGCTCGAGCCGAAGGCGATCGCCAGCGCGCTGCGCACGCTGACGCGCGAGGACACCTTCCACTATCGCGATCCGTCCGGCGCCTTCTTTCATGCGCCGCGCACCGCGTCGGCCTTCGCCGCGCTGAAGGCGGCCGAGCCGTCGGCACGCATCCTTGCCGGCAGCACCGACGTGGGGCTGTGGGTCACCAAGCAGTTCCGCGAACTGGGCAACCTGCTCTATGTGGGCCAGGTCGAGGACCTGCAGCAGGTCGTCGAACACGACGGCGTCATCGAGATCGGCGCGGCCGTCTCGCTGGAGCGCGCCTACGCCGCGCTGAACAACGCTCACCCCGAACTCGAAGAGCTGTGGAAGCGCTTCGCCTCGCTGCCGATCCGCAACGCCGGCACGCTCGGCGGCAATATCGCCAACGGCTCGCCGATCGGCGACTCGATGCCGGCGCTGATTGCGCTGGGCGCCGAGGTCGTGCTGCAGCATCGCGACACGCGCCGCGCGCTGCCGCTCGAGGACCTGTACCTGGCCTACCAGAAGACCGCGATGGCCGAGGGCGAATTCGTCGCGGCGCTGCGCGTGCCGGTGGCCGGGCCCCAGCACTTCCGTACCTACAAGCTGTCCAAACGGTTTGACGAGGATATCTCCGCGGTCTGCGCCGCCTTTGGCATCACCGTCGCCAACGGCGTGGTGAGCGAGGCCCGCATCGCCTTCGGCGGCATGGCCGCCACGCCCAAGCGCGCGGCCCAGGCCGAGGCCGCGCTGCTCGGCCAGCGCTGGGACGAAGCCACCGTCAAGGCCGCGATGGCCGCGCTGTCGCAGGACTACACGCCGCTGACCGATATGCGCGCCACCGCCGAATACCGCGCCCGCGGCGCCGCCAATCTGCTGTACCGCTTCTGGCTGGAGACGCGCGACGATGCGCTGCCGGCCGCGGCCGTCAACGTACGGGCGCCCGGCGCGGGCAGCGTGCCGAACACCGTGGTCACCGCTTAAGACAAGGAGCGATCGGCATGAACAAGCAAACCGAAGCCTTCCTGCTCGACACCGGTGTCGCCAACGGCGGTGCGCCCGTGGCGGCGGACTTCAGCGACGGCGACCTCGCCGCCCATATCGCGGCGGAGGCGCCGCCGCAGATCGGCGTGTCGCGTCCGCACGAATCCGCGCATCTGCACGTGGCCGGCACGGCCACCTATACCGACGACATTCCCGAACTCGCCGGCACGCTGCACGCCGCGCTCGGCATCAGCGCCCGTGCCCATGCCCGCATCCGCGCGATCGCGCTGGACAAGGTGCGCGCCGCGCCCGGCGTCGTCGCGGTGCTGACCGCGAAGGACATCCCCGGCGTCAACGACTGCGGCCCGATCATCCACGACGACCCGATCCTGGCGAGCGACACCGTGCAGTTCGTCGGCCAGCCGATCTTCATCGTGGTGGCCTCCTCGCACGATGCCGCGCGCCGCGCCGCACGCCTGGCCGCGATCGACTACGAGGACCTGCCGCCGATCCTGTCGCCGCAGGCGGCGCACGAGGCCGGCAGCTACGTGCTGCCGCCGATGCATCTGGAACGCGGCCAGCCGCGCCAGCAGCTGGGCACCGCCGCGCATCGGGACAAGGGCCATATCCGGCTCGGCGGCCAGGAGCAGTTCTATCTGGAAGGCCAGATTGCCTATGCCGCGCCGAAGGAAAACGACGGCATGCACGTCTGGTGTTCGACCCAGCATCCAACCGAAATGCAGCACGCGGTCGCCCATGTGCTGGGCTGGCAGGTGCACCAGGTGCTGGTCGAATGCCGCCGCATGGGCGGCGGCTTTGGCGGCAAGGAATCGCAGTCGGCGCTGTTCGCCTGCTGTGCGGCGCTGGCCGCGTGGAAGTTGATGTGCCCGGTCAAGCTGCGTCCGGACCGCGACGACGACATGATGATCACCGGCAAGCGCCACGACTTCGTGTTCGACTACGAGGTCGGCCACGACGCGCAGGGCCGCATCGACGCGGTCGCGGTCGAGATGGTGTCGCGTGCCGGCTTCTCCGCCGACCTGTCGGGCCCGGTGATGACGCGCGCGATCTGCCATTTCGACAATGCCTACTGGCTGCCGCACGTACAGATCGACGGCTACTGCGGCAAGACCAATACGCAGAGCAACACCGCGTTCCGCGGCTTCGGCGGCCCGCAGGGCGCCTTCGCGATCGAGTACATCCTCGACAATATCGCGCGCACCGTCGGCCGCGACGCGCTCGACGTGCGCCGCGACAACCTGTACGGCAAGACCGAGCGCAACGTGACGCCCTACGGCCAGACCGTCGAGGACAACGTCATCCACGAGCTGCTCGACCAGCTCGAGGCCAGCAGCGACTACCGCGCGCGCCGCGAGGCCACGCGCGCGTTCAACGCCGGCAGCCCGGTGCTGAAGAAGGGCATCGCGATCACGCCGGTCAAGTTCGGCATCTCGTTCAACGTCGCGCACTTCAACCAGGCCGGCGCGCTGGTGCACGTCTACAACGACGGTTCGGTGCTGGTCAATCACGGCGGCACCGAGATGGGCCAGGGGCTGAACACCAAGGTGGCGATGGTGGTCGCGCACGAACTCGGCATCCGGCTCGAACGCGTGCGCGTGACCGCCACCGACACCAGCAAGGTGGCCAACACCTCGGCGACCGCCGCCTCGACCGGCACCGACCTGAACGGCAAGGCCGCGCAGGACGCCGCGCGCCAGATCCGCGAGCGGCTGGCCGCCTTCGCCGCGCGCCAGGCCGGCGTCGATCCGTCCACGGTGCGCTTCGGCGACGATCTGGTGGTCGCGGGCGAGCTGCGCCTGCGCTTCGACGAACTGGCGCGCCAGGCCTACGTCGCCCGCGTGCAGCTGTGGTCCGACGGCTTCTACGCGACGCCCAAGCTGCATTGGGACCAGAGCAAGCTGCAGGGCCGGCCGTTCTACTACTACGCCTACGGCGCGGCGTGCTCGGAGGTGCTGGTCGACACGCTGACCGGCGAATTCCGGCTGCTGCGCGCGGACGTGCTGCACGACGTCGGCCGCTCGCTGAACCCGGCGATCGACATCGGCCAGGTCGAGGGCGGCTTCATCCAGGGCATGGGCTGGCTGACCACCGAGGAGCTGTGGTGGAACAAGGACGGCAAGCTGATGACGCATGCGCCGTCGACCTACAAGATCCCGACCGTCAACGACTGCCCGGAAGTGTTCAACGTGAGGCTGTTCGAGAACCGCAACGCCGAGGACAGCATCCACCGCTCGAAGGCAGTCGGCGAGCCGCCGCTGCTGCTGCCGTTCTCGGTGTTCTTCGCGATCCGCGATGCCATCGCCAGCCTGGGCGGCTATCGGATCAATCCGCCGCTCGATGCGCCGGCGACCAGCGAGGCGATCCTGAACGCGGCCGATGCCGTGCGTCAGGCCGCCGCAGCGTGAGCGCCGGCTCGCCAGATCGATCGGACGCGATCATGCAGGACGCCCCGCTCAAGCCCTTCCGCTTTGCCGATGCCGCTGCGCTGGTGCGCGCCGGCGTGCCGGCGGCGATGGTCACCATCGTCGAGGTCAAGGGCTCCGCGCCGCGCGAGCCCGGCATCCGCATGCTGGTGACCGGCGACGATCTGATCGGCACGATCGGCGGCGGTCATCTCGAATGGCGCGGCATGGCGATCGCGCGCGAGATGCTCGACGCCGCCGCGCGCGGAGCGCCTTCGTCGCTGGCGCCCGATGCCACGCGCCGCGTCGTGCGGATTCCGCTCGGCCCCGCGCTGGGCCAGTGCTGCGGCGGCGTGGTGCAGCTCGCCTTCGAGCGGCTGGGCCCGGCCGATCTCGAA
>NZ_AMPR02000108.1:0-8918 GCF_000307735.3 Cupriavidus sp. HPC(L)
GATCAGCTTCGCCCACATGCTCAACGACATGATCCAGTCGTTGATCCTGGCGATCTACCCGATGCTCAAGGGCGGCTTCAATCTGAGCTTCGTGCAGATCGGGCTGCTGACGCTGACCTACCAGATCACCGCCTCGCTGCTGCAGCCGCTGGTCGGCCTGTACACCGACAAGCATCCGAAGCCGCATTCGCTGGCGGTCGGCATGGGTTTCACGCTGGCGGGACTGCTGCTGTTGTCGATCGCGCCCAGCTATGGCGTACTGCTGGTCGCCGCGGCGCTGGTCGGCACCGGCTCCTCGATCTTCCATCCGGAATCGTCGCGCGTGGCTCGGATGGCTTCGGGCGGGCGCCACGGGCTGGCGCAGTCGATCTTCCAGGTCGGCGGCAATGTGGGAAGCGCGGCGGGCCCGCTGCTGGCGGCCGTGGTGGTGCACACGCAGGGCAGCATCGCCTGGCTGTCGCTGGCGGCCCTGCTGGCGATCGCGGTGCTGTGGCACGTCGGCGGCTGGTATGGCCAGCGGCTGGCCGAGCATGCCCGTGCGGCGCGCAAGGCGATGGCAAGCGCGCCGCGCCTGCCGGCCCGTACCGTGGCGCGCGCCATGGCGGTGCTGATGGTGCTGCTGTTCTCGAAGTACTTCTATATGGCGTCGCTGGGCACCTATTACACGTTCTATTTGATGGAGCGCTTTGGCGTGCCGCAGCGCTCGGCCCAGCTGTATCTGTTCGCCTTCCTGTTCGCGGTGGCGGTCGGCACCATCCTCGGCGGCCCGATCGGCGACCGCATCGGCCGCAAGCGGGTGATCTGGTTCTCGATCCTCGGCGTTGCGCCCTTCACGCTGATGCTGCCCCATGCCGACCTGTTCTGGACCGCCGCGCTGTCGCTGGTGATCGGCTTCATCCTGGCCTCGGCGTTCTCCGCGATCCTGGTGTTCGCGCAGGAACTGATTCCGGGCAAGGTCGGCATGGTGTCGGGCCTGTTCTTCGGCCTGGCCTTCGGCATGGGTGGCATCGGTGCCGCGGTGCTCGGCGGCATCGCCGACGCGCACGGCATCGAGACGGTCTACCGCTGGTGCGCCTACTTGCCGCTGCTCGGCGTGCTGGCCGTGTTCCTGCCGGAAACCCGCACGCGCGCCTCGTAGTCCGAATCCAGGCGCGAGAGCAGGGCGGTCGCGGCGGCCGGCGCGCGTTCCTTGTCGCCGTTGATGAAGAACACGAAGACGTCCCGGCGGCCCGCCGGGACGTCGTTGTTTTCGACGCGCGGAAGAGCTTCCGGCGCCTCGCCCCGCGCCCACGCCCGCGCATGCTCGGCCCACGCGTCGAGCGCCTTTGGCGCGTAGCCATACTTCAGCTTGGCGTTGCTGCGCATCAGCCGTGCGTAGACGAAATCTCCGGTCACATCGGCGAACGAGGGGAATTTCTCGGCGTCGGTGAACACCGTCGCCGCCTTGTATTGGCGAGCCAACGCCAGGAATTCCGCGCAGGCAAAGCTGGCGTGGCGTACTTCCAGTACATGGCGCAGCCGGATGCCATCGACTTCCCGTGGCAGCAGCGCAAGAAACGCCTCGAAGTCCTCGGGCTCGAACGCCTTGCTCGGCGCGAACTGCCAGACGATCGGCCCGAGCTTGGCACCCAGTTCGGTAATGCCGCTGTCGAGAAAGCGCTCGACCGACTCCCCGCCTTCGGCCAGTACCCGGCGGTTGGTCGCAAAACGCGACGCCTTGACCGAGAAAACGAAATCGTCGGGCGTCTGCTCCTTCCACTTGATGAACGACGCGCGTTTCTGCGTGCCGTGGTAGGTGCTGTTGATCTCGATCGCCGTCAGCCGGCTGCTGGCGAACTCGAGCTCGCGCGCCTGCGTCAGTTTCTCCGGATAGAACGTGCCGCGCCAGGGGGCATAGGTCCAGCCGCCAATGCCGACGCGGATCACACCGGCCTGAGTCGATGCATTCGCTGCCATGACGATCCTCCTTCGATTTAGCGATTGACTTGCGATGGCGTGATCGCGGGGTACTTGGCGGCATTGAGCGCGATCTTGTCGCGCACCGCGGCGTCGAGATCGACTTCCAGCACACTGGCCAGCTCGACCAGATAGATCAGGATGTCGGCCAGCTCCTGCCGCACATGCTCGCGCTCGTCCGTCGCCATCACGGTGAGAGACTGCTGCTCCGTCTTCCACTGAAAGATTTCCACCAGCTCGGCCACCTCGACGCTGAGCGCCATCGACAGGTTCTTCGGCGAGTGGTACCGCGCCCAGTCGCGGGCGCGAATGAAGTCGTTCAGCACCTGTTGCAAACGCTCGGTTTCAACCAGCTTCATCTGCACGTCCTTGCCTGTGGTCGGTTGTTCGGTGGGCTACTTTACCGTGCCTGGCGCCGGCCCGGTTCGCCGCGCCGCCGGCTCGTCCGTCGGCCCCGCCGGCTCGTTGGCGAGCACCTCGGCCGCCCAATGCGCAAACGCTTCGCCGCGCGTCGAGCCCAGCCGTACGCCAACCAGCAGCACCGCGTCGAGCGCGTAGCAGGTCGGGCCCGGTACGACGCCATCGTCGCGCTGGGCCTCCTTGCGAATCGACGCCGAACCGAGCCTGCGGCCGCAGAAGGCCGCCTTCAGCTGCCTGGCGACATCCTGCTCCGAGGTCCGGTACAGCCTCGCGATATTGTCCAGCGTCATCCACAGCTTGCCGTCGAGCACGCGGCAGGTGATGCGCGTCAGCGAGTCATCGGTCTGGTAATAGCGCCGGTCGGCGCTGTCGGCATTGGCATTCTCTGTCAGGGTCGACATCCCATGGTCTCCAGCGTTGAAGAACGAGGTGAAGACGCAAGGTATCGCTTTCCGCAGCCGCGCATGTACAGCCGGCGCCGATCGGGCGACGCTTTTTAGTGAATTTGGCGCGAAAACTAATGCTAATGCCGGCAACGGCGGAAACGCGCAAGCAAACCGGAATCGCAACGGCGCGGGAGCGAACGAGCGAGGGGAGGGCGCGGGAGGAGAAAAGCGGGGGAAGGAAAAAAAGCCAACTACCAAAGGAAGGATGACGTGCGACCCAACGAGGAGCTGGGGTTGGTAGCTGGCTCCCGCAAATCGCTGACGGGCGAACCGACAAACGCGATCGTAGGTGGGTCGGTTGGCCGGTTCTTTTGAAAAACTTGGAACGCTGTAACGGCTGGCAAGCCACGGAGGTCAAATCCAAACCTTCATCGACGTATCGCCGCCGAGGCGGCTGGTACACCGATTGCAAAACCAGCCTACGGTCGCGAAGCGTCTTCGTAAGGCTCCAGGCCCGCGTACCGTGGACAAGTCGACCGCAGGCCGTCTATGTGCTCGTTCAGATTTGGTGGGATGCGCTGCCACATCGGGTCAAGGATGAAGTCGATTCCCTCACGCCGGGCCTGCTTTGCCGCCGGTACGAAGTCAGCGTCGCCCGCTATCAGCACGATCTGGTCAACCTGCTTTTTGAACGCCAGCGAGGACACATCGACGCCGATTCGCATGTCGACACCTTTTTGCCGGATATCGACCATCACGTCGTCCGGCGTCAGCTCCGGCATCTGAATCCTTCCGGCTAACAGCTCGGCCACCTTGGAAGCCTTGATGGTCCACTGGCTGTAGCTGGAAAGATGCCCGAGCCGGAGTGCGACCTTGCGCATGCCCCGTAGATGCTCGTGTAGCTGAAGCCGGAAAGCCGCCTCTGCCGATTTGGCGAAGTCGACAATTCTCTTGTTGATCGGATTGTGCATCTTCTTGGTCAACGGAGGGCAGTCGTAAAAGAAGATCCGATACAACTCGCGACGATCCTGTGGCCGTCGCTGGCGCTCCGGAGATGCATCGCTCCCAGTGCCGTTTCGACGTGGCGAAAGATGGGCGCATGCCCACCTATGAGCGCACTCCGCCGCCCGGCGTGCGTCATGGGCATTCTGCGGCTCGATTGCCCGAAAGCGCTTGATGAAGAAGGCCCCGTCGATGAGGATCGCTGTCGGCATGCTGACTCCTGTGGCCCCCATTTCTACGTCAAAACGCAAAAAGCCCAGGGGGTCGGCGCGCTGCTGGATGATTGCAACGGCTTACTGCCAAGGGCTGGATGCAGCGCAATCTAGCATCGGTCCGGGTCCGGGGCAACAGCAAACCGGATACCTGCAGTCAAAGAAAGAAAGCGCCCGAAGGCGCTTTCCTTGTGGTGCCGGACCGCTGCGATCAGCGGGCCGTGTCGTTCTGCGGCGTCGGTGCTGATGCCACCGGGCCGGTTTCCGACAGCCCGCCGCCCAGCGCCCGATACAGGTCGATCGCATTGTTCAGCCGCAGCTGCCGTGCCTGGATCAGCGCCTGCTCGGCGGTGAACAATTGCCGTTGCGCGTCCAGCGTTTCGAGCTGCCCCGTGATGCCGCTGCGGAAGCGCAGGTTGGCCAGTTCGAAGCGCGCCGCCTCGGCGTTGCGCACCTGTTCCTGGCTGGTGACCTGCTCTTCCAGCGTGCCGCGTGCGACCAGCGCGTCGGCGACCTCGCGGAAGGCCACCTGGATGGTCTTCTCGTAGTTCGCCACCTGGATGTTCTTGCGCACGTTGGCCAGGTCCAGGTTCGACATGTTGCGGCCGAAGTCGAAGATCGGCAGCACCAGCTGCGGCGCGAACGACCACGCCTTGGTGCCAGCCTCGAACAGCCCGGAGAAGTCGCGGCTCATGCTGCCCAGCTGGGTGGTCAGCGAGATGCGCGGGAAGAACGCGGCGCGGGCTGCGCCGATATTCGCGTTGGCCGACAGCAGTTGCTGTTCCGCCTGGCGGATATCGGGACGCTGCTCGAGCAGGTCGGACGGCAGCCCCGGCGGGATGTCGGTGACGAAGCGTTCGTCCGACAGCGTGCGCGGCGGCGGCAGGTTCGGGATCGCGCCGAGCGGGGTGCCGACCAGCACCTCCAGCGCGTTGCGCGCCTGCGCGCGCTGGCGCGCCAGCTCGGCGGCCGACACGCGGGCCTGGGCCACCAGCGACTCGTTGTCGCGCAGGTCCAGCGCCGAGGTGGCGCCCGCCTCGAAACGCTGTTGCGCCAGGCGGAAGGTTTCCTCGCGGGTCTTCAGCGTGTTCTGCGCGATCTGGTACTGCTCGTCGTAGGCGCGCTCGGCCAGATAGGCCTTGGCGACTTCCGACACCAGCGAGATCTGCGCGGCGCGGCGCGCTTCCTCGGTGGCGAAGTACTGCGCCAGCGCGGCGTTGGACAGGCTGCGCACGCGGCCGAAGAAATCGAGATCGTACGAGGTGATCGCGCCGCCGGCCTGCCAGTACCCGGCGGTATAGCCCTGGCCCGAGGGCGAGGCCGCGCCCGAGACCTGCTGGCGCGTATTGCCGCCTGTCGCGTTGACGGTCGGCAGCAGGTCGGCGCGCTGCACCTGGTACAGCGCGCGCGCTTCCTCGATGCGCAACGCGGCGGTGCGCAGATCGCGGTTGTTGTCCAGCGCGGTCTCGATCATCGCCTGCAGGCGCGCATCGCGGAAGAACTCGCGCCAGCCGATGTCGGCGGCGCGGCGGCTTTCGCCGGTCTTCACCTCGGACTGGCCGTAGCCTTCGGTAGCGGTCGGGAATTCGGCCGCCACCGGCGCGGCCGGCCGCTCATAGCGCGGCGCCAGCGTGCAGCCGGACAGCACGCCGGCCACCAGCAGCAGCGCGGTCAGTGTCTTGGTCATGTCAGATTTCCTCCTTCGGGTCCAGCCACTTCTGGTCCAGCATGCGCTGACGCTCGCTGCCCTTGAAGCGTTTGCGGATCACCACGAAGAACACGGGCACCAGGAAGATCGCCAGCACGGTGGCGGTGATCATGCCCCCCATCACGCCGGTACCGATCGCGCGCTGGCTGCCCGAGCCGGCGCCGGTCGAGATCGCCAGCGGCAGCACGCCGAGGATGAACGCGAACGACGTCATCAGGATCGGCCGGAAGCGCAAGTGCACCGCCTCCAGCGTCGCGTCGATCAGGCTGCGTCCCTGCGCCTGCAGGTCCTTGGCGAATTCCACGATCAGGATCGCGTTCTTCGCCGACAGGCCAATGGTGGCGATCAGGCCCACCTTGAAGTAGACGTCGTTGGGCATGCCGCGCAGCGTCACGCCGAGCAGCGCGCCGAGCACGCCCAGCGGCACCACCAGCAGCACGGCGGCCGGAATCGACCAGCTTTCGTACAGCGCGGCCAGGCACAGGAACACGATGATCAGCGACAGCGTGTACAGCATCGGTTCCTGCGCGCCGGCCAGCCGCTCTTCGAACGACTGCCCCGACCACTCGAAGCCGAAGCCCGGCGGCAGCTTGGCGAACATCTCTTCCATCGCGGCCATCGCCTCGCCGGTACTGCGGCCCGGCGCGGCCTGGCCGGCCAGCTTGACCGCCGGCAGGCCGTTGTAGCGCTCCAGGCGCGGCGAGCCCATGATCCACTTCGACGTCGCGAACGCCGCGAAGGCCACCATGTCGCCGTTGCTGTTGCGCACGCGCAGCTTGGTCAGGTCGTCCGGCAGGCGGCGGTCCGCGCCCTCGGCCTGGGCGATCACGCGGCGCACGCGGCCCTCGTAGATGAAGTCATTGACGTACGAGGAGCCGAACGCGATCGACAGCGTCGAATTGATGTCGGCGATCGACACGCCCAGCGCGCGCGCCTTCTCGCGGTCGATGTCGATCTGCAGCTGCGGCGCGTCTTCCTGGCCTTCCGGACGCACGCCGGCCAGCACCGGATTCTGCGCGGCCATGCCGAGCATCATGTTGCGCGCTTCCATCAGCTTGGCGTGACCCTGGCCCGAGCGGTCCTGCAGGCGGAAGTCGAAGCCCGACGAGTTGCCCAGTTCCGGAATCGCCGGCGGGTTCAGCGGGAAGATGATCGCGTCCTTGATGAACGACAGCGCGCCGAAGGCCCGGCCCACCAGGGCCTGCGCGGTCTCGTCCGAGCCGGTGCGCTCCTTCCAGTCCTTCAGGCGCACGAACGCGATACCGCCGTTCTGGCCGCGGCCGAAGAACGAGAAGCCCGCCACCGTGATCATCTGGTCGACGATCTTGCTTTCCTTCTGCAGGTAGTAGTCCTCGATCTGCTTGAGCACGCCGAGGGTACGCTCCTGCGTCGCGCCGTTGGGCAGCTGCACCACGGTGATGGTGTAACCCTGGTCCTCGTCGGGCAGGAACGAAGACGGCAGGCGCTGGAACAGCAGCACGACCGCGGCGACGATCAGCCCGTACAGGATCAGGTAGCGGCCGGTGCGGCCCAGGATCTTCGCCACCATGCTCTGGTAGCCGGTGGCCGCCCGCGCGAACGTGCGGTTGAACCAGCCGAAGAAGCCCTTCTTCTCGTGGTGATGGCCCGCCTCGACCGGCTTGAGCAGCGTGGCGCACAGTGCCGGGGTCAGCGTCAGCGCCATCAGCGCCGAGAATGCCATCGAGGCGATCAGCGACAGCGAGAACTGGCGATAGATGTTGCCGACCGAACCGGCGAAGAACGCCATCGGGATGAACACCGCGGTCAGCACCAGCGTGATGCCGACGATCGCGCCGGTGATCTGGCCCATCGCCTTGCGGGTCGCCTCGCGCGGGGACAGCCCTTCCTCGCTCATGATCCGCTCGACGTTCTCGACCACCACGATCGCATCGTCCACCAGGATACCGATGGCCAGCACCATGCCGAACATCGTCAGCACGTTGATCGAGAAGCCGAACGCCAGCAGCATGCCGAACGTACCGAGCAGCGCGACCGGCACCACCAGCGTCGGGATGATCGTGGCGCGGAAGTTCTGCAGGAACAGGTACATCACCAGGAACACCAGCACGATCGCTTCGAGCAGGGTCTTGACCACTTCCTCGATCGAGATCTTGACGAAGGCCGAGGTGTCGTACGGCACGGTGTACTCGTAGTCCGCCGGGAAGAACTTCGACAGCTCCTCCATCTTCGCGCGCACCGCGGTGGCGGTGGCCAGCGCGTTGGCGGTCGGCGCGAGCTTGATGGCGATCGCGGCCGACTGCTTGCCGTTGGTACGGGCGACGGTCGAATAGTCGGCGCCGCCGAGCTCCACGCGGCCGACGTCGCGGATGCGCACCTGCGAGCCGTCCGGATTCACGCGCAACAGGATGTTGGCGAATTCCTCGGGCGTCGACAGCCGGCTCTGCGTGGTCACCGTGGCGTTCAGCTCGGTACCGCGCGGCGACGGCGTGCCGCCCAGTTCGCCGACGGCGACCTGGATGTTCTGCTCGGAGATCGCCGCGGTGACGTCCAGCGGGGTCAGGTTGTAGCCGGTCAGCTTGGCCGGATCGAGCCACACGCGCATCGCGTACTCGGTGCCGAACAGGTCGGCCTGGCCGACGCCGGGCACCCGGCGGATCGAGTCCAGCACGCTGGCCGACACGTAGTTGCCCAGCTCGATCGCGCTGGCGCTACCGGACTTGGACGTCACGGTCAGGAACATCATGTAGTTGTTCCCGGCCTTCTCGACGCGCACGCCCTGCTGGCGCACTTCCGCCGGCAGGCGCGCCTCGACGCGCTTGAGCCGGTTCTGCACCTCGACCGAGTTCAGGTCGACGTTGGTACCCGGCTGGAACGCGATGGTGATCGTCGCCAGACCGGTCGACTCGCTGGTCGACTGGTAGTACATCAGCCCGGGCGCGCCATTGAGCTCCTGCTCGATCACCGAAGTGACCGAGTCTTCGAGCGTCTTGGCGGAGGCGCCGGGGTAGGTCGCCGTGACGGAAATGGTCGGCGGCGCGATATTGGGATATTGGGCGATCGGCAGCTGCGTGATCGACAATATCCCGCCCAGCACGATGATCAGCGCGATCACCCACGCGAACACCGGCCGGTCGATGAAAAACTTGGCCATGAGGCTGGCTCCCTGTGTATTCCGCTATCTGCTTGCGCTTACCGCTAGGCGCGGTGCTCAGCCCTGCTTGGCCGCAGCCGCCGAAGCGGCCGCCGGTGCCG
>NZ_AMPR02000107.1:0-8980 GCF_000307735.3 Cupriavidus sp. HPC(L)
GGGCGCGTCGCCGGGCGCGCCGGCGGCGCTGACCTCGATGCGCGCGAGGCGCACCGGCTTGCCGTCGAGCGCGGCTTCGACCTTCGCGCGCAGTGCCGGCTCGGGACCGTCCAGCGTGACGCGGACCTGCAGATAGGGCTGCAGCGAGTCCGGCAATGGCGGCAGCTCGAGCGCGCGCAGCGCGTCGAGCACCTGTTCCAGCGGCCGGGGCGTCGGCGGCACGCGCATCAGCTCGACCGGCCTGGGCACCGGGATCGCGTGCCACTCGGCCAGCGCTTCGCCGTCCAGTCTGGCGCTGACGACCTGGTGCGGGTAGTGGATCTCGGAGAACGACATTGGCAGCGGACTGCCGCTGTAGCGGATGTGCTCGTGGCGGCCGACCTTCTGCGGCCGATGCAGGTGGCCCAGCGCGACATAGGCGATGGCGGGGTCGAAGATGCCGGCGGGCAGCGCCTCGGCGCCACCGATCACGATGCGCCGCTCGGAGTCCTCCGACACCTCGCCGTCGCGCATATGGCAATGGCCGAGCGCGACGATGGGCTGACCGGGTTGCCGGCGGGCGAGCGCCAGTTCGAGCGCGCCGCGATAGAGCGCGGCGACGCCGGCCTGGTAGGGGTCGGCATCGGCGTCGGCATCGTCATCGGCATGGTCGCTGGAGCCGTCGACGCGCGGCACATCGCCGGGCCGCAGGAAGGGGATGGCCAGGCACCACGCCGCGATCCGGCCCTGCGCATCGCGCACCGGCACCACCAGCCTTTCCATGTCCATCGTGCCGTCGGGCAGCCGGTGGACCTGGCCGACGCAGGCCGCGCCGAACCAGTCGAGGAAGGGCGCGGGCGCCTCCAGCCGCGCCGGCGAATCATGATTGCCGGCGATCATCGCGATCGCCAGATGCGGACGCCGGCGCCTCGCCTCGGTCAGGAAGCGGTACAGCTGCCGCTGCGCGGCGGCCGACGGGTTGGCGGTATCGAAGATATCGCCGGCGACCAGCAGCAGGTCGGTGGCCTCGGCGTCCAGCGTATCGAGCAGCCAGTCGAGGAAGTGCTGGTGTTCGTGGGTGCGGTCGTAGTGATGCAGGGTCTGGCCCAGATGCCAGTCCGAGGTGTGCAGCAGTCGCATGCGGAAAGGGCCTTTCAACGATGGCCGAGACGATAGCAGAGATCGCTGTGGGGTCCGGTGTGGGCCGATGGAGCGCTCGCCTGCACGATCGGGAGAATCGGGCTACACTTCGGCCCGCGCTGTTTCGCAGCGCACCGCTTCACAACAGCGGCGGGGTGGCAGAGTGGCATGCCACGGCCTGCAAAGCCGTGTACGACGGTTCGATTCCGTTCCCCCGCCTCCAGTCTTCCTGCCCGCGCCCGTGCGCGGGTGCGAGCCGGTCAGCAGCCTCGGTCAGCCGGCCTTGACCATCGCGCCATCGTCGCAGCGCGCGATTTCCACCGTCACATGCGCCAGTTCCTCGTGCACGCCGAGGGCGGTACGCACGCGCGCCGGCGTCAGCGTCGGGTCGTGCGTGACCAGCGCGACGATGCAGGCGAACTTGTCCTTGCCGACGCGCCAGACATGCAGGTCGGTCATGCGGGTGCCCTCGCGCCCGTGATCGAACCCGGCCAGCACCTCGCGCACCTCGTCGACCACCGGGTGGTCCATCTCGCGATCGAGCAGCACGGCCGAGGTCTGGCGGATCAGGCCGAGCGCCCAGTGTCCGACCAGCACCGCGCCGACGATGCCCATCACCGGGTCGAGCCAGTTCCAGCCGAGGCACCAGCCGCCCGCCAGCGCCAGCAGTGCCAGCACCGAAGTGGCGGCGTCGGCCAGCACGTGCAGATAGGCCGAGCGCAGGTTCAGGTCGTGGCCATGCGCGTGGCCGTGATGGTGGTCGTGGCCGTGGTGATGATCGTGGTGATGATCGTGGTGATGGTGAGCGTGATCGTGGTCGTTCCCGTGCCCGTGGTGGTGATGATGGTGGGCGCCGCCCAGCAGCCAGGCGCTGGCCAGATTGACCAGCAGGCCCAGGCAGGTGACCGCCATCGCCTCCGGATAGCGGATCGCCGCCGGCGCGAACAGCCGCTCGATCGACGCGAAGCCCATCAGCGCGGCCACGCCCATCAGGAAGATCGCGCTGGCGAAGCCGGCCAGCACCTCGATCTTCCAGGTGCCGAAGGCGAAGCGGCGGTCGTTGGCGAAGCGGCGGGCCGCCGCATACGCGAATACAGACAGGCCGATCGCCAGCGCATGCGAACTCATGTGCCAGCCGTCGGCCAGCAGCGCCATCGAGCCGAACCACCAGCCGGCGCCGATCTCCGCGACCATCGCCGCGGCCGTCAGCAGCAGCACCAGGCGCGTCCCGCGCTCGCCGGCGGCGTTGCCGCGGTCGAACACATGCGAATGGGTCCAGGGGGAGAGATCGTGGGTATGCATGGCGTGCCTCTTTTCGATGGCCGCAAGGGTAGCAGCATGCGCGTGCCGGCAGGCGCAAATCCCTGTTGGCGGTGCGCCGGCGGGCGCGGCGCGGCTCAAGTTTTCGGGTGGCGGATCGTTTACCCCCAGACGCGAAATGGATTTATCGGCTCGTAACATACATTCATGAATGCATGTATCATCCGGGTCACGAATTTGCGTAACTTCGCTCTTTGCTTGCCAAAAGTACGATGACTTATCGATTCATTGCCGGTTGCATGGCGGCGTGGCTGGGCATGTGCGCCACCGCCGGATGGCTGATCGAACGGCTCTGGGCCTAGCCTGGGCCGGTTCGCGCGGCGCCAATGCGTGTGGCGTGTTGTGCCTGGCACGGACTGTGCCAGTGCCTTCGCCGGCATCTTTCAACTCTCTCCCCTCGACCATGACACAACAACAAGAACGGACGGCGCGTTCGCTGCGCCGCTCGGCCGCCCTTTGCTGCGCTGCCGCAGCGCTGATCGTGGCGGCGCCGGCCCAGGCCGATCCCGCCGTCCATGTCGCCTACGGCCGCGACCCCGGCCACGGCCTGAACAAGTACGAGATCGGGCTGAACTGGGATTCGGGATTCGCCTACGGCAATCCACAGGGCTGGCTGGCCAAGCTGCAGTGGGAAGTCGAACTGGCCCGCTGGAACGCGCGCACCGGCAACAATCGCCGCGACGTGACCGAGATCGGCTTCTCGCCGATCCTGCGCGTCGAAAAGCATGGCTGGAGCGTGGTGCCGTTTGCCGAGCTGTCGGTCGGCCTGCGGCTGATGAGCGCCACCTCGACGTCGGACTCGCACGACTACAGCACCGCGTTCCAGTTCTCGGACATGGTCGGCGTGGGCGTGGCCTTCGGCCCGCAGAAGCGCGCCGAGGCGGGTTTCCGCTTCCAGCACATCTCGAACGCCAGCATCAAGCGGCCGAATCCGGGTACCAACTTCTACACCGGCTACGTGCGCTACCGCTTCTGAGCGGTCGTTGGCGCCGGTCGTTGGCGTAGCCAGAGGCGTGCGCGGCTAGCCGCCGCCGCGCACGCCGTCGAAGAATTCCCACAGCGCCGGCGCATCGCTGGTCGCGATATTGAAGCGGATCCACGGCGAATCGGTCTCGTCCGGCGCGAAATAGCTGCCGGGTGCCAGCCACACGCCGTGCGACAGCGCGCGCGTCGCCAGTTGTCCGCCGGACAGCCCGTGCGCGGCGGCGGCCGCGCCGTCGGGCGCCCCTCGCACGCGCGCCCAGGCAAACATGCCGCCTTCCGGGCGCAGCAGCACTTCGAGGCCGTGCGCCTCCATCTTCTCGGTGACCCGGTCCTGCTGCGCGCGCAGCCGGGCCGCCAGCGCGTCGACATGGCGCGCGTAGTGGCCGCCGGTCAGCACCGCATAGACCAGCCGCTCGGTCACCTCCGACGAGGTCAGCCCGACCGCCATCTTGGTGCGGGCGAAGGCCTTGGCCAGTTCCGGGCTGGCCGCCAGATAGCCGACCCGCAGCGACGGCGTGATGGTCTTCGAGAACCCGTTGACATAGACCACGTGCGACAGCCCGTCCATCGCCGCGAGCATCGGCGCGCCGGCCGGCGCCAGCTCCCGGTAGATATCGTCCTCGACCACCAGCAGCCGGTGCTGCTCGGCCAGTTGCAGCACGCGGTGCGCGTTCATGCTGGTCAGCGTGCCGCCGGTCGGATTCTGCAGCACCGTGTTGACGAACAGGGCGCGCGGCCCGTGCCGGCGGATCGCCGCGTCCAGCGCGTCGGTATCGAGCCCCGCCGCGCCGCGCGGCACGCCGACGACCTTCAGCCCGGCGAGCCGCAGGATCTGCAGCAGATTGCAGTAGCACGGGTCCTCGACCAGCACGGTATCGCCGGCGCGCAGCAGCGTGCGCACCACCAGGTCCAGCGCCTGGGTCGCGCCCTGCGTCAGCACCACCTGCTGCGCCTGCATCGGCATGCCGTACTGCGCCAGCCGGGTGGCGATGTGCTCGCGCAGCGCGGCGAAGCCATAGGGATGGCCGTAGCCCGACACCTGCCCGGCCGGCACGCGCGCGGCGGCGCGGATCGCCTGGTGCAGCCCTTCCTCGTTGAGCCAGTCGCCGGGCAGCCAGCCGGCGCCAGCCTTGATCGGCACCGAGTGGTCGGCGAACACGTCCGACAGCAGCCAGGCGGCGTTCAGCGCCGGGGTTTCCCAGCGGGGGTGGTGCGCCTGTTCGGTACTGGGCTGGCGATGCGCCACCGTGTAGCCCGAGCCGGCGCGCGCCGCCAAGTAGCCGAGCGCGGTCAGCCGGCCGTAGGCCTCGGCCACCGTGAAGGTGCTGACGCCATGCTGCGCGGCGAAGCGCCGCACCGAGGGCACCGCGATGCCGGGGCGCAGCGCGCGCCGGTCCACCAGCGCGGCGATGCCGGCGACGATCTGTTCGGTCAGCGTGTCGCCGCCACGGCGGCTGCGGGTCAATTCGAGCTGGATCATGCGACCGCATTGTGCGGGCGATGCCTGTACAGTTCAAGCGGGGCGAAGCGCGCCGCCGGACCGCTCCGTCATGCCGCGATGGCGCGGATTGTCGGCCAATACCGTGGCATCGCGAGATGGCACTGGGTTGGGGCGCTCCTGTACCTGTACGGTTTGAGGCGAAAAAACAGTACGGTAAGGCGAGCATTTCACAACCGTATATTTTTAGCTGAAGCAGGGCTGGCTACAGTGGCCGGATCGCTATCCCGCACCATCGGGCGCTTCGGCGCGGTGGCGCGGACCCCGAACGACACCCGGAACGACATCCGGACGAACCAAGGAGGAAGTAATGGACGCCGCCAAGACCGTGATTCCCGATCTCGATGCGCTGTGGATGCCGTTCACCGCGAACCGCCAGTACAAGGCGGCGCCGCGGCTGCTGGCTTCGGCCAGCGGCATGTACTACACGACCCACGACGGCCGCAAGATCCTCGACGGCTGCGCCGGCCTGTGGTGCGTGGCCGCCGGGCACTGCCGCAAGGAGATCGCCGACGCGATCGCGCACCAGGTGCAGACGCTGGACTATGCGCCGCCGTTCCAGATGGGGCATCCGCTGTCGTTCGAGGCGGCCAGCAAGGTGGCGGCGATCATGCCGTCGGGCCTGGACCGCATCTTCTTCACCAACTCGGGCTCCGAGTCGGTCGATACCGCGCTGAAGATCGCGCTGTCCTACCACCGCGCCCGCGGCGAGGGGCAGCGCACCCGCTTCATCGGCCGCGAGCGCGGCTATCACGGCGTCGGCTTCGGCGGCATGGCGGTCGGCGGCATCGGCCCGAACCGCAAGGCCTTCTCGGCCAACCTGATGCCCGGTACCGACCATCTGCCGGCCACGCTCAATATCGCCGAGGCGGCCTTCTCCAAGGGGCAGCCGACCTGGGGCGCGCATCTGGCCGACGACCTCGAGCGGATCATCGCGCTGCACGACCCGTCCAATGTCGCCGCCGTGATCGTCGAGCCGCTGGCGGGCTCGGCCGGCGTGCTGGTGCCGCCGGTCGGCTATCTCGAGCGGCTGCGCGAGATCACCAGCAAGCACGGCATCCTGCTGATCTTCGACGAGGTGATCACTGCCTTCGGCCGCCTGGGCGCGGCCACCGCGGCCGAGCGCTTCCAGGTCACGCCGGACCTGATCACGATGGCCAAGGCGATCAACAACGCGGCCGTGCCGATGGGCGCGGTGGCGGTCCGGCGCGAGGTCCACGACACGGTGATCGACGCCGCCGCCGCGGGCGCGATCGAGCTGCCGCACGGCTACACCTATTCGGGCCACCCGCTGGCGGCCGCCGCGGCGATCGCCACGCTGGACCTGTACCGCAGCGAGGACCTGTTCGGCCGCGCCGCGAAGCTCGCGCCGCTGTTCGAGGAGGCCGCGCACGGCGTGCGTGGCGCCCCGCACGTCAAGGACATCCGCAACCTGGGCCTGGTGGCCGGCATCGAGCTCGAACCGCGGCCGGGACAGCCGGGCGCGCGCGGCTACGAGGTCTTCCTGAAGTGCCTGGAGCGCGGCGTGCTGGTTCGCTACACCGGCGACATCCTGGCCTTCTCGCCGCCGCTGATCGTCACCGAGGCGCAGATCGCCGAGCTGTTCGACACGGTGCGGCAGGTGCTGAAGGACGTGCAGTAAGGCGTCGCGCGCGCACCGCACCGCGGCTTGGTTTTCCCCTCTCCCGCCTGCGGGAGAGGGGTTGGGGAGAGGGCAGCGGGCGGTCGTTCTGCCATCGCGGATCGAAACCACCCCCTCTCCCCAACCCTCTCCCCCTGATGGGGAGAGGGAGAACACCCGCCGGCGTGGTTCCTTCTCTCGCCGATAAGCCGCCCGCCTTCCCCGGAATCTCCTGCCCCGAACCCCGAAGCCCGCCTCCATAAGTGACGGCTTGGCCGGCGCGGTTCGCTAAACTAGGCGCCTTTTTTGCCCCGGCCGGCACACCTTGCCGGCCCGCGGGCTGCCCGCGCGTCCGCCCAGGCGGTGGCGCGCGCGGGCATTGGCGACCGGTCATCCACAGGCCGGCCAACTCGATCCTGGCGACACCGCGTAACCGACCCCGGGGCGGATGCCGCCAATGCAGGAGATCCCTTCATGAGCTTGTTCCGCACCAAGGACATCGAAACGATGCTCGCCGCGAGCCGCGACGATGGCTTGAAAAAGGTGCTCGGCCCGGTCGACCTGGTGATGATGGGCATCGGCGCCATCATCGGCACCGGCATCTTCGTGCTGACCGGTACCGGCGCGCTGACCGCCGGTCCGGCGCTGACGCTGTCCTTCGTGATCGCCGCGCTTGCCTGCGGTTTCGCCGCGCTGTGCTACGCCGAGTTCGCGACCGCGATCCCGGTGTCCGGCTCGATCTATACCTACAGCTACGCCACGCTGGGCGAGATCGTCGCCTGGATGATCGGCTGGGACCTGCTGCTCGAATACGGGCTGGCAACCTCGGCGGTGTCGGTGGGCTGGTCCGGCTACTTCCAGTCGCTGCTGTCGGGCTTCGGCCTGCAGTTGCCGGCCGCGCTGACCGCCGCGCCGGGCGCGGTGCCCGGCGTGCAGACGGTACTGAACCTGCCCGCGGTGCTGATCATGCTGGCGATCACTTGGGTGGTGTCGTACGGCGTGCGCGAGTCGGCGCGCGTCAACAACATCATGGTGGCGATCAAGGTCGCGGTGGTGCTGCTGTTCATCGTGGTCGGCGTCTGGCACGTCAAGCCGGCCAACTGGCAGCCCTATGCGCCGTTTGGCTTCGCCGGCATCGTCAATGCGGCGGCGCTGGTGTTCTTCGCCTTCATCGGCTTCGACGCGGTGACCTCGGCGGCGGAGGAGGTGCGCAACCCGCGCCGCGACCTGCCGATCGGCATCATCGGCTCGCTGGCGGTCTGCGCGCTGCTGTATGTCGCGGTGGCCGCGATCATGACCGGCATCGTGCCGTTCCCGAAGTTCGAGGGCATCGACCATCCGGTCTCGCTGGCGCTGCAGTACGCCGGCGAAAACTGGGTCGCCGGCTTCGTCGACCTGGGCGCGATCCTCGGCATGACCACGGTGATCCTGGTGATGACCTACGGCCAGACCCGCATCCTGTTCGCGATGTCGCGCGACGGGCTGCTGCCGGCCAGGCTGTCGCAGGTGCATCCGGTGCACGCGACGCCGTTTCAGGCGACCTGGGCGGTCGGCATCGTGTTCTCGTCGATCGCCGGCCTGGTGCCGTTGAACGTGCTGGCCGAGCTGATCAATATCGGCACGCTGTCGGCCTTCGCGCTGATCTCGATCGCGGTGCTGGTGCTGCGCCGGACCCGGCCCGACCTGCCGCGCACCTTCCGCTGCCCCGGCGTGCCGGTGGTGCCGCTGCTGTCGGTGGGCTTCTGCCTGTTCCTGATGGCGCATCTGCAGCCGTTCACCTGGATCGCCTTCCTGCTGTGGCTGGCGCTCGGCCTGGTGATCTATTTCAGCTACGCGCGTCGCAACGCCGTGCTGCACCGCTAGCCGACGGCCGAACTGTCAGAAAAAACGCCGGAACAGTACCTGGGAAACTGTCTGGAACTGTCACTGGGATGGCCGCGCCGGCCGTCCATAATGAAATCGTGCATCGAAGCACGCCGTGGCGCCGCCGTCCGTGCGGTCGCCCACAGTGGCAGCAGGCCTGGCGCAGCGGGCAACAACCGTCGCGGAATACCGAAAGGCTTTCCGACCATCGCCGTCCACCATGCCCGCCTGGGCAATGGCCGGCCCGCGTGCGGCGCGGCCGGCGGGCGGCGGTTGGACGGGCCGGCTCCGTTCGATGCCCATCGACAGGAGCAGCACCATGCAGGAACTCAGGGACTTCGAGCTGGACCAGGCCGGTACGCCGGTCAGCTGGCGCGCGCGGCCGGGCCAGCGCATCGTCGCGCGCGAGGGCAATATCTGGCTGACGGTGGAAGGGCAGCGCGGCGACGTCTGGCTGGCGCCGGGCCAGTCGTTCGACCTGCCCGACGGCGCGTGGGTATGGATTTCGGCCGACGCGCCGGGGGCGCGCTTCACGGTGGCGCAGCAGTCCGCGCCGCTGTCATGGCGCGCTCTGG
>NZ_AMPR02000106.1:0-9042 GCF_000307735.3 Cupriavidus sp. HPC(L)
GCCGCGACCAGCGCCGCGCCGAGGCCGACGAGCGGCAGCGGCTGGCGCAGCTGCGCAAACCGCTGGCCAAGGAACTGGAAAAGGTCGAGAAGCGGATGGCCGTGCTGCAACAGGCCAAGACCGAGATCGACGGCTTCATGGCCGACGAGGCCAGCTATGCCGAGGCCAACAAGGCCAGGCTGCTGGAGATGCTCAAGCGCCAGGGCGAGGTCGAAGGGGAACTGGCCACGCTGGAGGAGCGCTGGCTGGAGCTGCAGGAGCAGATCGAGCAGATCGCCTGATCGATTGACCGAGGCGATCCCGGCCGCGGCCGGGATCGCAGTCAGGATCAGGGTCAAGACGGGAGTGCCGCTACTCCTGCAACGCCTCCTCGGTCAGGAAGCCGCCGCTCTGGTGGGCCCACAGCCGGCTGTACAACCCGCCGCGCTGCAGCAGTTCGCGGTGCGAGCCCTGCTCGACGATGCGGCCGCGATCGAGCACGACGATACGGTCCATCGCCGCCAGCGTCGACAGCCGGTGCGCGATCGCCACCACGGTCTTGCCCTCCATCAGCCGGTACAGGCTTTGCTGGATTGCGATCTCGACCTCGCTGTCGAGCGCGCTGGTGGCCTCGTCCAGCAGCAGGATCGGCGCGTCCTTCAGCATCACCCGCGCGATCGCGATGCGCTGGCGCTGGCCGCCCGACAGCTTGACGCCGCGCTCGCCGACGTGCGCATCGTAGCCACGCCGCCCTTCCCGGTCGCTCAGCGTGTGGATGAAGTCCTCGGCCTCGGCGCGCCGCGCGGCGGCCACCATCTCGGCATCGCTGGCATCGGGCCGGCCATAGACAATGTTGTCGCGCACCGAACGGTGCAGCAGCGAGGTGTCCTGCGTGACCATGCCGATCTGCGCGCGCAGGCTGTCCTGCGTGACCCCGGCGATGTCCTGACCGTCGATCAGGATGCGGCCCGACTCGACGTCATAGAAGCGCAGCAGCAGGTTGACCAGCGTCGACTTGCCCGCGCCCGAGCGGCCGACCAGGCCGACCTTCTCGCCGGGGCGGATCGTCAGCGTGAAGTCGTCGAACACCGGCCGGCCCGAGCCGTAGGAGAAGTCGACGTGCTCGAAGCGGATTTCGCCGTGCGGCACCCGCAGCGGCACGGCGTCGACACGGTCCTCGATATGCCGGGGACGGGCCAGCGTCGACACGCCATCGCGCACCGTGCCGATATGCTCGAACAGCTCGGCAATCTCCCACATCGCCCACTGCGAGATGCCGTTCAGGCGCATCGCCATCGCGGTGGCCGCCGCCACCGCGCCGATGCCGATCTGGCCGGCCGACCACAGGTACAGCGCGAGCCCCGTGGTGGCCACGATCAGCATCATGATCAGCGTGTGGTTGACGATCTCGAAGGCGCTGATCAGCCGCCCCTGCGCATAGACGGGCTGCATGAACTCCTGCATCGCGCTGCGCACGTAGCTGGCCTCGCGGCGCGAGTGCGAGAACAGCTTGACGGTGGCGATATTGGTGTAGGCATCGGTCACGCGCCCGGTCATCACCGAGCGCGCGTCGGCCTGATGCGCCGACACGCGCGCCAGCCGCGGCACGAAATACCAGGATGCGCCGACATAGGCGACGACCCACAGCAGGAACGGCGCCAGCAGCCAGCCATCGAAATTGGCCAGCACCACCGCCGCCGACACCAGGTAGATCACGATATAGACCAGGATATCGGCAACCGTCATCACCGCGTCGCGCACGGCCAGCGCGGTCTGCATGACCTTGGTGGTGACACGGCCGGCGAACTCGTCCTGGAAGAAGCCCATGCTCTGGTTGAGCATCAGCCGGTGGAAATTCCAGCGCAGCCGCATCGGGAAGTTGCCGAACAGCGTCTGGAACTTCAGCATGCTCCAGACCGCGACCACGACGATGCTCGCCAGCACGATGCCGGCCAGCAGCAGCAGGCGGTCCGAATAGGCCGACCACAGCTGCTGCGGCTTGACCGCGGCGAGCCAGTCGACCAGGCGGCCCAGCATGCTGAACAGCACCGCCTCGAAGATGCCGATCGCCATCGCGCACAGCACCAGTAGCAGCAAGTAACGCCGCACGCCCGCGGTGCAATCGACGATGAACGCGATCCAGTGCTGCGGCGGCGTATCGGGAAGCGAATCCGGGTAGTTGTGGATGCGCCTTTCAAACCAACGGAACACGGCCAGTTTCTCCAATGATGTTGTCGAGCGGCCGCTGGGGCTCGCTCAACGATAGTTGCGCTCGCGCCGGATCAGTCCGACCGCCAGCACGCCGGTCAGCACCACCAGCCAGATCAGCGACCAGCCGGGAATCGAGATGCCCAGCACCGGCGGCAGCGGCGCGGTGCACAGACCGTCCGAATAGAAGACCTGCGGCAGCACGCGCGCGGTCGGCAGCGCGTTGACCCAGTTCTCGAGCGGATCGATGCCGCAGCTCGCCTTCGGATCGAGCAGCAGCGAGATGTGATAGCCCGCCACCGCGATGCCGCCGACGCCCGACAGCATCGCCAGCCCTTGCCACAGCGTGCGCGTGCCCTGTCCGAGCGCGGCCAGCAGCGAGAACAGCCCGATCGCGACGAAGGCGAAGCGCTGCATCACGCAGAGCGGGCACGGCTGATAGCCCTGCGCGTGCTGCAGATAGAGGGCGTAGCCGACCAGCCCGAACGAGACGATGGCAATCAGCAGGAAGTAGGCGCGGGAATTCGCTTGCATGGCGGAATGGCGGTCGACAGAGCGGTGAACAAGAGCGGTGAACAGGATCCGGAACATTCCGGATAGACAACGCATGGCGATAGCGGTGGTCCGGCATCGCGGACAGGCGCCATCTTACCGATTTTGCACCGCGCGCGTCGCAGCGATGCGATGACCCCTGCACGCGCTGGGGCCATCGTTGCGGCCGATCGCCGCAGCGCGGCGGCTTTGCATTGCCGAGGCCGGCGATCGCGCCAACAATGCCGTTCATTGTGTCGGCGCGATGCGATCCCGCGCGATCCCCCTGCATCCGCCCCCGCTTGCTTGAGGACCGTAACGATGAAGAGCAATGCGCTGCGCGCGGTGCGCAGCAACGATGTGCGTGCCCCACGTTTTCGCACGATCCCGCCGCCCGCCGCGTCCGTGCCCCGGCGCGACGCGGCGGCCAACTCGGCAAACACGCCGAAGCCGCCGGTACCGGTGGTGCCCGTGGTGCCGGTCGGCTATCGCCAGGGGTTCATCACCGCGATCTCCGTGCTGCTGGCCTTTACGCTGGCCTTCTGGCGCTACTGGAGCTTCGAGAGCCCGGGCGCGTGGAATCCGCTGTCGCTGGCGGTCGAGATCTCGCTGGGCGTCGCCGCCGGCCTACAGGTGGTGGCGTTGTTCCGTTCGCTGCGGGTCGAGGACGACCAGGTGCCCGAATACCGCCGCACGCAGCGCTGGCTGTTCGTGTCGGCGGTGGTGCTGATCGCCGCGCTGCTGGGCGCGCTGTGCGAGGACTCGGTGTTCGGTTGACGGGCGGGCCAGGGATATCGAAGATCGAAGACTTCCCCGGCGCCCCTCCCCTCAACCGTCGAGGTAGCGCACCCGCTCGATCGCCTGCTCGATCCGCTCGACGGCGATCACCTCGAGCCCGTCGATCGGCTGCTTCGGCGCATTGGCCTTCGGAATCACCGCCTGCGTAAAGCCCAGCTTGGCGGCCTCGCGCAGCCGGTCCTGGCCGCGCGGGCTGGGACGGATCTCCCCCGCCAGCCCCACCTCGCCGAATACCACCAGCCCGCGCGGCAAGGGCTTGTTGCGCATCGACGAGTGGATCGACAGCAGCACCGCCAGATCGGCGGCCGGCTCGGTGATCTTGACCCCGCCCACCGCATTGAGGAACACGTCCTGGTCGAAGCACGCGATGCCGGCGTGGCGGTGCAGCACGGCCAGCAGCAGCGCCAGCCGGTTCTGCTCCAGGCCCACCGCCAGGCGGCGCGGATTCGGCACGTGCGCCGCATCGACCAGCGCCTGGATCTCGACCAGCAGCGGGCGCGAGCCCTCCTGCGTGACCATCACGCAGGACCCGGACACGGTCTGCTCATGCTGCGACAGGAACAGCGCCGACGGATTGCTGATGCCGCGCAGGCCGCGCTCGGTCATCGCGAACACGCCCAGCTCGTTGACCGCGCCGAAGCGGTTCTTGAACGCGCGGATCAGCCGGTGCGACGAATGCGTGTCGCCCTCGAAATACAGCACCGTGTCGACGATATGCTCGAGCACGCGCGGCCCGGCCAGGCTGCCTTCCTTGGTCACATGGCCGACCAGGATGATCGTCGTGCCGCTGCTCTTGGCGATCCGCGTCAGCTGCGCCGCGCATTCGCGCACCTGTGCCACCGAGCCCGGCGCCGATGTCAGCGCCTCCGAGTACAGCGTCTGGATCGAGTCGATCACCGCGACCTCGGGCTTGTCGGCGTCGAGCGTCGCCTGGATCTTCTCGAGCTGGATCTCGGGCAGCAGCCCCAGGCTCGGACTGTCGATGCCGAGCCGCTGCGCGCGCAGCGCGATCTGCGCGCCCGACTCCTCGCCGCTGACATAGAGCACGCGCCGGCTGGCCGCCAGATTCGCCAGCGCCTGCAGCAGCAGCGTGGACTTGCCGATGCCGGGGTCGCCGCCGATCAGCACCACGCCACCGGCGACCAGCCCGCCGCCCAGCACCCGGTCGAATTCCTCGATGCCGCTGGTAAAGCGCGGCACGTCGGACGCCTCGATTTCCGACAGCCGCTGCACCGTGCTCGAGGCTGCCAGCGGCTGGAAGCGCCGCGCCGACGGCGTCTCGGGCACGCTTTCGACCAGCGTGTTCCATTGCTGGCAATGCGGGCACTGCCCCTGCCAGCGCGGCACGGAGCCGCCGCATTCGGTACAGGTGTAAACGGTCTTGGTCTTTGCCAACGGGAATCCTTGGTGCCGGGGAGCTGAGAGCGGAGAGCTGAGAGGCGCCGATTCTACTTGGCGGGCGCGGCCTCGGCCACGCCGGGCGCATCCGGCACCGTCAGCGTCGCGACCGTCACCGGCACCCGCGGCGCCAGCGCGCACATCAGCTCGTAGCCGACCGTACCGCTGGCGGCGGCGACATCGTCGATCGGCAGGCCGTGGCCCCACAGCGTCACCGGCGAGCCGACCCGCGCCTTCGGACACGGCGTCAGGTCGACGCACAGCATGTCCATCGACACGCGGCCGACCAGATGCGTGCGCACGCCGTCGACCAGCACTGGCGCCGGCTGGTCGCCCCAGCCCGCGGCATGGCGCGGATAGCCGTCCGCATAGCCGCAGGCGACCACGCCGATCCGCATCGGCCGGTCCGCGGTATACAGCGAGCCGTAGCCGACCGTGTCGCCGGGCCGCAATTCCTGCACCGCGATCAGTTCGCTGTGCAGCGACATCGCCGGCATCAGCCCGGTGTCCGCGATGTCGGCGTGCCGGCCGCTCGGCGAGGCGCCGTACAACACGATGCCAGGCCGCACCCAGGCGCGGTGCGCGGCCGGATGCCACAGCGTGGCCGCGGAGTTGGACAGGCTGGCCTCGCCCGGCAGATTGGCGGTGGCGGCGTCGAACACCTCCAGCTGATGCGCGATGCCGCGCTCGCCATCGGCGTCGGAGAAGTGCGTCATATGGACGATGCTGCCGACCCCGGACAGCGTGCGGGCGCGCTCCCAGGCGGCGCGATACTGGTCCGGCGCGAAGCCGAGCCGGTTCATGCCGGTATTGAGCTTGAGCTGGATCGCCAGCGGCCCCTTCGGACGGGCGGCCTCCAGCATGCGAAGCTGCTCCTCGTTGTGGATCGCGGTGGTCAGCCGGTATTCCTCGAGCAGCGGCACGTCCTGGGGCTGGAAGAAGCCCTCGAGCAACAGGATCGGTCCCTGCCACCCCAGTTCGCGCAGCAGCACGGCCTCGTTCAGGTCCAGCAGGCCGAAGCCGTCGGCCGCGCGCAGGCCGGCGAAGGCGCGCCGGATGCCGTGACCGTAGGCGTTGGCCTTGACCACCGCCCAGACGCGCGAGGTGGGCGCGTGGCGGCGCACCACCTCGAGATTGTTGGCCAGGGCGGGTTGATGGATGACAGCGTGAATCGGTCTTGGCATGGGATCAGGGAAGGTTCGTCACGGCGGCCTCGGGGCGCCGCAGGGGCCCGGGCGGCTATGGTCGACCATTGGCCTGGGCGTGCGCGCCGTTGTGGTGCCCGAGGCACTGACAGCGGCAACGCCGGCGGTCGACCGGAGGGACAACCACGTGCGTTCTGCACCAATGCGCGGCAGCACACCGAAGGGGCACCGCGTAGACCGTTATTTGACCACATTGGTTCGGCAATTCCCGGGAATCCGCTCCAGATCGAATGGTCAAACCCGGTCAATTTGCGGTCTTCCCTTCTTCGGAATTGAAAGACTTTCGTGATATAAAGCCGGACGTTCCGGCCATGTTTCAAAAGTGATTCAATATGACGGGTCACGTCAGGTACGTACACGCCCCCGCCACGCCGAACCGGACCCGGCGCGGGCGACCCGTGCGTCCCGGGCCTCCTTTTGGCACGGCCGCCGTTCACCCCCTCCGCACGATGCCGACGGCCGTTGGCGCGGGCACGCCAGTAGCGCAAGGAAATCGCGATGGAGACAGAGTCCAAGGTATGAAGAAGGGTTTTTACACCATCATGGCCGCGCAGTTCTTTTCTTCGCTGGCCGACAACGCTCTGCTCATCGCCGCCATTGCCCTCCTCGCCGAATTGCACTCCCCGCAGTGGATGACCCCACTGCTCAAGCTGTTCTTCGTGCTGTCCTATGTCGTGCTGGCCGCCTTCGTCGGCGCCTTTGCCGATTCGATGCCCAAGGGCAAGGTGATGTTCATCACCAACACGATCAAGATCGGCGGCTGCGCGATCATGATGTTCGGGCTGCACCCGCTGCTGGCCTATGGCGTGGTCGGCTTCGGCGCGGCGGCCTATTCGCCGGCCAAGTACGGCATCCTGACCGAGCTGCTGCCGGCCGAGCGCCTGGTGGCGGCCAACGGCTGGATCGAGGGCCTGACGGTCGGCTCGATCATCCTCGGCACGGTGGTCGGCGGCGCGCTGATCTCGGTCAAGGTGTCGAGCCTGATGCTGGCGATGGACCTGCCATGGATCGAGACCGGCATCGACACGCCGGCCGAGGCCGCGATGGTGGTGATCATGCTGTTCTACGTGATCGCCGCGCTGTTCAACCTGTTCATCCCCGACACCGGCGCCCGCTATCCGCAGCAGGAGAAGAACCCGATCAAGCTGATCGCCGAGTTCGCCGACTGCTTCACCGCGCTATGGAAGGACAAGCTCGGCCAGATTTCGCTGGCGGTCACCACGCTGTTCTGGGGGGCCGGCGCGACGCTGCAGTTCATCGTGCTGAAGTGGGCGGAAAAATCGCTCGGCCTGAACCTGTCGCAGGGCGCGCTGCTGCAGGCGGTGGTGGCGGTCGGCGTGGCCGTCGGCGCGATCATGGCGGCGATGCGGATCCCGCTGCGCAAGTCGCTGTCGGTGCTGCCGTTCGGCGTCGCGATGGGCGCGATCGTGATGCTGATGGCCTTCTACACCAAGGACGCGATGCCCGATGTCGCGCTGGACGTGCTGGGCATGCGGATGCCGCTGTATATGGCGATCGCCTATGTGTTCCTGATGGTGGTGGGCGGCATGTCGGGCTACTTCGTGGTGCCGATGAACGCGCTGCTGCAGCATCGCGGCCACGTGCTGCTGTCGGCCGGCCACTCGATCGCGGTGCAGAACTTCAACGAGAACGTCTCGGTGCTGCTGATGCTGTGCCTGTACGCGCTGCTGATCAAGCTGAACGTGCCGATCGGCATCGTGATCATCGCCTTCGGCATGTTCGTCTGCGGCACCATGCTGCTGGTGATGCGCCAGCATCGCAAGAACGTCCGGCTGTACAACTCGCTGGCGATGATCGGCGAGGACAAGCACCACTGAGACGGCGCCGGCCAGCCGTCGGCGCCGCGGACGCGGGGACCCGGTGGCCTGCGCAGAGACGGGCAGGACGCGGGGATCCCACCGTTGCGGGAATGACGCGACGATCTAACGCGGCGGCTGCGCGATGCGCTGCCGCGCCCTCTCCTCCCATCCCGGCGGTACCACGAAGCCGCGCGAACGCTCGCGCCACCAGCCCGGCGCCGACGCGCCGGCCGGCTCCATCTCGCAGATCATCACCGGCGATTCGCGCCGCCATGCCAGGTCGCGATGCGGCTCCGCGAAGCGCGCGGCCAGCGCGTCGCGCAGCGTCTCGAACGGTTCGGTGTCGTGCTCGGGCACCAGCGCCGGCGACAGCCAGCGGGCGCGCGGCAGCCGATGCCAGCGCACCGGCGTTGCCGCCGTCGACGACTCTGACGATCCCAGGGCCACCCGCTGCGCCCATTGCTCCAGCGTCGACCACCAGCCGCGCAGATGGGCCGGATTGAGCCCGAGCGCATCGAGGCCGGCCGGCATCCGCCCGTCGCGATAGAACAGCCAGCCGAGCAGATAGATTTCGCTGCGATCGACGCGGCCGCCCAGCAGCGCCTCGGCCTCCGGCGTGCGCGACAGCGGCAGCTGGCGGCGCACGATATGCGACAGCTTGTCGCCGAGGCGGTCGACCAGGTTCGGGCCGACGAAGGCCTGCAGCCAGGCAGTGCGCTCGGCGGGCGACGCCTCTGACGCATCGCCGCCGGGCTCCACCAGCAGATAGAACTTGGCGGCCATCTCCCAGTGCACCAGCTGGCCGGCGCCGGCGGTGTTGCCGGCGCCGCCGCTGCTGCCAGCACTTTCCCGCCAGACGAAATCCAGCTCGCCCAGCGTCTGCACGCCATGCGCGCCATGCCGGCGCACCGGCAGATTGGAGGCGACCAGCTCGATGCCGTCGCCGTGCTCCAGCGCGAAATGCAGCAGCCGTTCGGCATGCCGGCCCAGCCGCAGGCTGCGCGCGGCCGGAGCCAGCGCCTGGACGGCGCCGGGCAAGGCGGACAGTTCCTCGATCGTGGGCGGCAGCTGCCGGGGATCGGCGGCGGCCAGCCAGCGCTGCC
>NZ_AMPR02000105.1:0-9048 GCF_000307735.3 Cupriavidus sp. HPC(L)
AGCGCCGGCAGCGCCAGCAGCAGTTGCCAGTTTGCAACCAGGCCATCCGACACCGCGATCACGAATTGCGTCGGCCCAGGAAGTTCGGCGCCGGCGCCGAAGCCGACGAACACCTGCTTGAACGCGGGAATCACGAACAGCATCAGGGTCGTCGTCACGGCGGCGGCGACCGCCAGCACCACCAGCGGATAGCGTAGTGCGGCGCGTACCTGGCCGCGCAGCGCGATCGCTTGTTGCTGATAGGCGTACAGCCGGTCAAGCATGCCGCCCAGCGCGCCGCTGTGCTCGCCGGCTTCGACCAGGCTGCAGTACAGCGCGTCGAACGCGCGGGGATGGCGGCGCATGGCCTGCGCCAGGCTGCTGCCGCCTTCGATGTCGCCGCGCAGCTGGGCCAGCAGGCGGCGCCACGCCGGGTCGCCATGGCCGCGCGCGATGATGTCGAGCGCAGGCAGCAGCGGCACGCTGGCGCCCAGCAGCGTCGACAGCTGACGCGTGAAGCGCACGATGTCTTCGGCTCGGAAGCGGGGTGGCGCGATGGTGCGCGCCATGGCCGGAAGGCGGAGCGCGGCGCGTGGGGCCGGCGCCGCCATGGTGGACCCGGATGGCATGATCGTTCGGTCGATCGTCGTTGTGGATTGTCGTTATGGACTGGTGGCCGCCAGCACCTCGGCCAGCGAGGTCGTGCCCGCCCTGACCTTGAGCAGCCCGGCCTCGCGCAACGATAGCACGCCCTCGCGGCGCGCCTGCTGCGCGAGCGCGCGGGTGCTGCCACGCGACAGGATGATGCCCTGCATCGCGTCGGAGACCGGCATCACCTGATGGATGCCGCAGCGGCCGCGATACCCGCTGCCGCGGCAGGCGGCGCAACCGACGGGCTGGCACGGCTGCCAGTCGCCGTCGAGCAGCGTGTCCGCGAAACCGGCCTCGCGCAGCACCGACAGCGGCACCGGGCCGGGACGTTTGCAGGCGCACAGCACGCGGGCCAGCCGCTGCGCGGTGATCACCAGCACGCTGGCGGCCAGGTGAAACGGCGCGACGCCGAGCTGCGCGAGCCGCGTCAGCGTGCCCGGCGCGTCGTTGGTATGCAGCGTCGACAGGACCAGATGGCCGGTCTGCGACGCCTTGACCGCGACATCGGCGGTCTCGGCATCGCGGATCTCGCCGACCATGATCACGTCCGGGTCCTGCCGCAGCAACGCGCGCAGCACGGTCGGGAAGTTCAGGCCGATCTTGTCGTGGATATTGACCTGGTTGATGCCGGCCAGCTGGATCTCGGCAGGATCCTCGGCCGTCGAGATATTGCGCTCCTCCTGGTTCAGCAGGTTCAGGAAGGCGTACAGCGAGACGGTCTTGCCGCTGCCGGTAGGACCGGTGACCAGCACCATGCCGTGCGGGCGGCGCAGCCGCTCGCGCAGCACGGCAAGCTGCGGCGGCTCGAGACCGAGGCTGTCCATGTCGAGCCGCACGCTGGACGCGGCCAGCATGCGCAGCACGATCTTCTCGCCGAACAGCGTCGGCAGCGTCGATACGCGCAGGTCGACCGCGCGGCCGGCGGCCCCGTCAGTCGTCGCCTCGCCGTCGTGCCGCGGCACCACGAAACGCATGCGGCCATCCTGCGGTATCCGCCTCTCGGCGATGTCCAGCCGCGCCAGCACCTTGATGCGCGTCGCGATGCGATCGCGAATGTCCAGCGGCGGACGCGCGATCTCGTGCAGCCGTCCATCGATGCGAAAGCGCACGCGGTAGAAGCCTTCGTACGGTTCGAAGTGCAGATCCGAGGCGCCGCGCAGGCAGGCCTCGGTCAGCAGCCTGTGGACGAAGCGCACGACCGGCGCGTCGTCGGCCGACGGCATGGCGGGGTCGTATTCGATCGGCGCATCGGACGGGGCGGTCACGGCGATCATGGCGGGCGGGGCGCAGTGGAGGAGTGGCCCAGTGTGCGATGCGCGGGCAGGGAGGGGAATGCGCCCAGTCTCAAATGGGAAGCGCCGGCCAAAGCCAAAACGACCAAAACAAAAGGGCCGTGCATCGCTGCACGGCCCTTTCGGAAAAACTGGTCGGGGTGAGAGGATTCGAACCTCCGGCCTCTACGTCCCGAACGTAGCGCTCTACCAGGCTAAGCTACACCCCGTTTTTTTGTTCCCCGCCGCGTCAGGACTGACGTTGCAGCGAGAAAGCACATAACTTTATCAGCGTTTCCTTCAGTTGTGAAGAGGGAAATTGCATTGCCGCGCGTTCGGCCGCATCGGCCTCGCGTTTTGCGGCCTCGAAGGTCGCATCCAGGGCCCCGCATTGATGGATGGCCGAGAACACCGCGTCGAAGTGTTCGGTGCCGCCTTCGACGATCGCCTCGCGCGCCAGCGCGCGTTGCTCGGCGGTGCCATGCTCCATCAGATGCAGCAGCGGCAGCGTCGGCTTGCCCTCGCGCAGATCGTCGCCGGCGTTCTTGCCCATCTGCTCGGCGCTGGCCGTGTAGTCGAGCATGTCGTCGATCAGCTGGAAGGCGGTGCCGATGCGGCGGCCGTACTCGGCGGCCGCCTCTTCCATCGCCGCGTCGGCGCCCGCCAGCACCGCGCCCAGCTGGGCCGAGGCCTCGAACAGCTTGGCCGTCTTGTAGCGGATCACCTGCAGATAGCGCTCCACCGTGACGTCGGGGTCGTGCATGTTCAGCAGCTGCAGCACCTCGCCCTCGGCGATCACATTGGTCGCGTCCGACAGAATCTGCATGATCCGCATGCTGCCGGCGTCGACCATCATCTGGAACGCGCGCGAATAGAGGAAGTCGCCGACCAGCACGCTGGCGGCATTGCCGAACACCGCGTTGGCGGTCTGGCGGCCGCGGCGCAGCTCGGATTCGTCGACCACGTCGTCGTGCAGGAGCGTGGCGGTGTGGATGAATTCCACCACCGCGGCCAGTTCGTGATGGCGATGTCCGTCATAGCCCAGCGCGCGCGCGGACAGCAGCAGGATCACGGGGCGCAGGCGCTTGCCGCCCGCGCCGATGATGTATTCGCCGATCTGTTCAATCAGGGGCACTTCGGAAGACAGGCGCTGCCGGATGACTGCATCGACGGCGCGCATGTCGGCAGCGACCGGAGCGAGCAAGGCAGAAGCGGAAGACTCGGACAAGATGATCACCGTTACGCAGAACGAGCGATTATATGCGATGGCCGTGTCCAGATGGCCCGGATGGCACCTGCTGCGCGCGGTGGCGCGGCGCGCTCTTCGCCGCCGAACCCGGGGGGCAGGACGGGCCGGGCGGGCGCCTATAATGCCGCCATGAACAAGCCCGCCGCTCCCGATGGCCATGGCCGCCGTCCGTCCCGCCGCCTTGCGTGGTGGGTGGCGTTCGCCGCGCTGGCCGGATTTCTGCTCGCCGAGGCGACCTGAGGGCCGTCAGCGCAAGGGCGCGGGCAAGCGCGCAGTAAGTGCGCTGCCCGTCTCTGCGGGTCTATGTGTTTGTTTTCTTTGCACTTTTCCCGCTGCTCGTATAGAATGCCGAGTTTCCTCCGGCTGAACTGCTGTTGTTGCGTCCGTGCCGGCGGGAGATAACCGGGCCGAAAGCGCGTTGCATGGCCGCTTCGCCTAGCCGCGAAGCCGCGCCAGCGCTGGCTTTTGGGCGTTTATTCACATCGAGAGGTTCGACAATGTACGCGGTCGTAAAAACCGGCGGCAAGCAATACAAGGTTGCTGCTGGCGAAAAACTGAAAGTAGAACAGATACCGGCAGACATTGGCGCAGAAATCACGCTCGACCAAGTGCTCGCAGTGGGCGCTGGCGACCAGATCAAGTTTGGTACGCCGCTGGTCAGCGGGGCTTCCGTCAAAGCTACCGTTATCTCCCAGGGTCGTCACGACAAGGTGAAGATCTTCAAGATGCGCCGTCGCAAGCATTACCAAAAGCGCCAAGGCCATCGCCAGAATTACACCGAACTGCGCATCGAAGCGATCGTTGCCTGAGTCCCCGCGGACCGCAACGAGACAACGCAATCGAGCGACATCAGGTATAGCGACAGGAGTTAAGTCATGGCACAGAAAAAAGGCGGCGGTTCCACACGGAACGGCCGCGATTCCGAATCGAAGCGTCTGGGCGTGAAGGTGTTTGGTGGCCAGGCCATCAACGCCGGCGGCATCATCATCCGCCAGCGCGGTACCCGCGTGCATGCCGGCGAGAACGTCGGCGTGGGCAAGGACCACACCCTCTTCGCCCTGGTTGACGGCCACGTGAAGTTCGCCGTCAAGGGCGCTGCCAAGAAGCAGCAGGTCAGCGTCGTTCCGGCAGCCTGACCACTGCCTTGCAGCACGAAGGCCCCGCAACCCTTGCGGGGCTTTTTCTTTTCTGGCGACAATGTCACACGTCGCCCGCCGCCGGCAGCGCCTGACAAGGTCTTTCGACGCGGCACGCTCCAGCACGGATCACCATCATGAAGTTCATCGACGAAGCCCGAATCGAAGTCATTGCCGGTAACGGCGGCAATGGCAGCGCGTCGTTCCGGCGCGAGAAGTTTGTGCCGTTCGGCGGGCCGGACGGCGGCGATGGCGGCCGTGGCGGCAGCGTCTACGCGGTGGCCGATCGCAACATCAACACGCTGATCGATTTCCGCTACGCCAAGAAGCATGTCGCCCGCAACGGCGAGAACGGCCGCGGCTCCGACTGCTACGGCGCGGCCGGCGAGGACGTGACCCTGCGCATGCCGGTCGGCACGCTGATCACCGACATGGACAGCGGCGAGGTCATCGCCGATCTGACCGAGCACGGCCAGAAGGTGTGCCTGGCCGAGGGCGGCATCGGCGGCTGGGGCAATCTGCATTTCAAGTCCAGTACCAACCGTGCGCCGCGCCAGCAGGTCGACGGCAAGCCGGGCGAGCGCCGCATGCTCAAGCTCGAGCTGAAGGTGCTGGCCGACGTCGGCCTGCTGGGCATGCCCAATGCCGGCAAGTCGACCTTCATCTCGCACGTGTCCAACGCGCGGCCCAAGGTGGCGGACTATCCGTTCACCACGCTGCATCCGAACCTGGGCGTGGTGCGCGTCGACCACGAGCAATCATTCGTGATCGCCGATATCCCGGGGCTGATCGAGGGCGCCGCCGAGGGCGCGGGCCTGGGCCACCAGTTCCTGCGACATCTGCAGCGCACCGGACTGCTGCTGCATATCGTCGATCTGGCACCGTTCGACGAATCGGTCGATCCGGTCGCCGAGGCGCGCGCCATCGTCAACGAGCTGAAGAAATACGACGCCGAGCTGTACGAGAAGCCGCGCTGGCTGGTGCTGAACAAGCTCGACATGGTTCCCGAGGACGAGCGCGAGGCGCGCGTCAAGGACTTCATCAAGCGCTACAAGTGGAAGGGGCCGGTGTTCCGCATCTCGGCGCTGACCGGCGAGGGCTGCCGCGAGCTGGTCTACGCGATCAAGGACCACCTGGCCGCGCTGAAGGCCGAGGAGGCCGCGGCGCTGGCCGAGCCGGACGTGCGTCTGGACGAGCGGCTGCACAACGTCGATCGCGACGAACATCGCGAAGAAAATCGCGACGAGCGACAAGGCTGATCCCGCGCCGGAAATCTGCGCCGGAACATCGCCCGGCACGACCCCACTTCAGGAGACACAGTTGCCCACCCAATCGGTCATCGCGCAGGCCCGGCGCATCGTCGTCAAGGTCGGATCGAGCCTCGTCACCAACGACGGCAAGGGGCTGGACCACGATGCCATCGCCCGCTGGGCGGCGCAGATCGCCAGGCTGCGCACCGCCGGCAAGGAAGTGGTGCTGGTCAGCTCGGGCGCGATCGCAGAGGGCATGCAGCGGCTGGGATGGGCGCGCCGTCCGCGCGAGATCCATGAACTGCAGGCCGCGGCCGCGGTCGGGCAGATGGGGCTGGCCCAGGTCTACGAAAGCCAGTTCGGCCGCTATGGCGTCCGCACCGCGCAGGTGCTGCTGACCCATGCCGACCTGGCCGACCGCGAGCGCTACCTGAATGCGCGCTCGACGCTGCTGACGCTGCTGGGCCTGGGCGTGGTGCCGATCATCAACGAGAACGACACGGTCGTCACCGACGAAATCAAGTTCGGCGACAACGATACGCTGGGCGCGCTGGTCACCAACCTGATCGAGGGCGATGCGCTGGTGATCCTGACCGACCAGCGCGGCCTCTACACCGCCGATCCGCGCAAGGATCCGGCCGCCGAGTTCGTGCACGAGGCGCTGGCCGGCACGCCACAGCTCGAGGCGATGGCCGGCGGTGCCGGCACCGCGATCGGCCGCGGCGGCATGCTGACCAAGATCCTGGCGGCCAAGCGCGCGGCCAAGTCGGGCGCCCATACGGTGATCGCGTCCGGACGCGAGGCCGACGTGCTCGCGCGTCTGGCCGGCGGCGAGGCGATCGGCACGCAGCTGCTGGCGCCGACCGGGCGGCTGACCGCGCGCAAGCAGTGGATGGCCGACCATCTGCAGCTGCGCGGGCGCGTCGTCATTGATGCCGGCGCGGTCGACAAGCTGACCGCGGGCGGCAAGTCGCTGCTGCCGATCGGCGTGGTGGAAGTGCAGGGCGAGTTCGCGCGCGGCGAGGTCATCGCCTGCGTCGATGCGCAGGGGCGCGAGGTGGCGCGTGGCCTCACCAACTACTCGAGCGCCGAGGCGCGGTTGATCGCCCGCAAGCCGTCATCGGAAATCGAAGCGGTGCTCGGCCATCTGAACGAGCCCGAGCTGATCCACCGGGACAACCTCGTACTCGTCTGAGCGGACGCAAAAAGGCCGGCGATGGCAATCCGCCGCCGCCGGCCTTCATCGTAGGCTGTCGATAGCCCTTACTGGTACGCGCCCTGCCGGGCCACGCCGTCGCGGATCGCGCGCACGATGTCCTCGGTCTTGCCCGCCACCGCGCGGCCGTCGCACAGATATTCGGACGCCAGCGTCGCCGCATAGCTGTTGCGCACGCTGGTGCTCATCGTCCGCCATTGCTCGGCGCCCGCGCTCTGGTTCGGCACCCAGGTCTTGCTGCCGGGCGGCATGGTGGCGAACAGCTTGCGCTGGAACACGTCGCAGCGCACCCCTTCGTAGCTGATGTTGCGCACACCGGTCGGGCTGGTGATCACCGCGGTGTAGCGCACCGCGCCGTCCTCGCCGACCAGGATCGACTTGGCGTCCACCGCAAACGACAGGCGCCCGGTCGTGCTGACGTCAAACGGCAGCAGATCGGCGTCGGCCGGCGGCGGCGGCAGCTTGGTCGCGGCCTCCTGAAAGCCCTTGGAGGCGAGCCGGTCGAGCAGGAAGACCGGTTCCTCGGCTTCCTCCGCTTCGAGCTGGGCGGCGCGCTTGGGCGTCTCGGTGCTGGTCGAGCAGGCGCTCACCAGGGCGAGTGCCAACAGCGTGGCAAGTCCGGCAGCCAGACCCGTGGGGGTTGCGCTGCCGGTGCGGCGTCGGCCGAAGCCGGCGGGTTTAGTCATCAGTGCTCCGCGTTTGCACGCAGACCGGCGCTTCCGGCTGCGTCAGGGTAGGGGACGGCTGGCTGGCGGCCGGCGCATTGCCCGGACCTTGCCGGCCCGCGCGCTGGCCGCCGGCGCGGCCGGCGTTGCCATGGGTCCCGGCATGGTGGTTGCCGTAGGGACTGAGCGGCGCCCGCTGGCCGCGATGCAGAAAGCGCGACAGCTCCGTCAGTGCCATCTGGTAGACCTCGCGCTTGAATTCGATCACCGCGTCGAGCGGCACCCAGTACTGGCTCCAGCGCCAGGCATCGAATTCCGGGTGGTCGGTGGCGCGCAGGCAGATATCGCAATCGCGCGCCGCCATGCGCAGCAGGAACCAGATCTGTTTCTGCCCCTTGTAATGCCCGCGAATCTCGCGGCGTATGAACTTGTCCGGCACCTCGTAACGCAGCCAGTCGCGCGTGCGACCGACGATCCTGACGTGCTCGGGCAGCAGTCCGACCTCTTCATGCAGTTCGCGGTACATCGCCTGTTCCGGCGTCTCGCCGTATTTGATGCCGCCTTGGGGAAACTGCCAAGAATGTTCGCCGATTCGCTTGCCCCAGAACACCTCGTTCCGTGCGTTGATGAGGATGATGCCGACGTTCGGGCGGAAGCCTTCACGATCGAGCATGACTGCACCTCGAATCCTTTAGAATTACGTCGATTATAAAGGAAGCGCGGGGTCCGTCCGGGCCGGTCCGGCGTGCTGGTTTTCCCCGACGAAATGCGCCGTTTCAGGCGCCTTTCGCCGGCCCAGACACCGTGTCGCGACCGTGTGCCCGGCCGCATTTTTTTACCCAGTCCTTGCCCTGTCGGACCCCTTACCCTTTTTCCCATCGATCCGCGCCGCGCGCGCTGTCCCAACCCGCTGTCCCAACCGAAAGCCACGGATGAAAGCTTCGCAATTCTTCATTTCCACTCTCAAGGAAGCCCCCGCCGACGCGGAGATCGTCTCGCACAAGCTAATGATGCGCGCCGGCATGATCAAGAAGCTGGGTGCCGGCATCTATAGCTATATGCCAACCGGCCTGCGCGTGATCCGCAAGATCGAGCAGATCGTCCGTGAGGAGATGAACCGCGCCGGCGCCGTCGAACTGCTGATGCCGTTCGTGCAGCCGGCCGAGCTGTGGCAGGAGACCGGCCGCTGGGACAAGATGGGCCCGGAGCTGCTGCGCCTGAAGGATCGCCATGAGCGCGACTTCGTGCTGCAGCCGACTTCCGAAGAGGTTGTCACCGACATCGTCCGTACCGAGATCCGCAGCTACAAGCAGCTGCCGCTGAACCTGTACCAGATCCAGACCAAGTTCCGCGACGAGCGCCGGCCGCGCTTCGGCATCATGCGCGGGCGCGAGTTCACGATGAAGGACGCCTATTCGTTCGACCGCGACGAGGACGGCATGAAGGTGTCGTACCGCCAGATGTACGACGCCTATATCCGCATCTTCCAGCGCTTCGGGCTGGAGTTCCGCGCGGTGGCGGCCGACAACGGCGCGATCGGCGGCTCGGGCTCGCATGAATTCCACGTGATCGCGGACACCGGCGAGGACGCGATCGTCTACTGCCCCGAGTCGGATTACGCCGCGAACATG
>NZ_AMPR02000104.1:0-9149 GCF_000307735.3 Cupriavidus sp. HPC(L)
CAGGCCGAAGCTCAGGCCCTGATCCCGATTCCATCCAACCGACAACTCCGACAACGCCAAGCGATAGACCCGCATGCTGATTCATCCGAACTTCGATCCCATCGCCATCCATCTGGGCCCGCTGGCGATCCGCTGGTACGGGCTGATGTATCTGGCCGGCTTCATCATGTTCATGTGGTTCGGCCGGATGCGGCTGCGCCAGCCGCATGTGGCGGCGCAGGGCTGGAGCGCGCGTGATATCGACGACCTGCTGTTCTATGGCGTGCTCGGCGTGATTCTCGGCGGCCGCCTCGGCTACGTGCTGTTCTACAAGCCGTCGTTCTACCTGTCGCATCCGCTCGATATCTTCAAGGTGTGGGAGGGCGGCATGGCGTTCCACGGCGGCTTCCTCGGCGTCGTGATCGCGATGTGGGTGTTCTCGAAGGTGCGCGGCCGGCATTGGATGGAAGTGACCGACTTCATCGCGCCGATGATTCCGTGCGGGCTGGCCGCGGGCCGGCTCGGCAACTTCATCAATGGCGAGCTGTGGGGCCGTCCGACCGATCTGCCGTGGGGCATGATTTTTCCGCAGGCGGGCGACAACATCGCGCGCCATCCGTCGCAGCTGTACCAGTTCGCCGGCGAAGGCGTCGCGCTGTTCGTGATCCTGTGGCTGTTTGCCCGCCACCCGCGGCCGATGGGCGCGGTGTCCGGCGCCTTCCTGCTCGGCTACGGCGTGTTCCGCTTCCTGGCCGAATTCGCGCGGGAACCGGACAACTTCCTCGGCCTGCTCGCGCTGAACTTCTCGATGGGGCAGTGGCTCAGCCTGCCGATGATCGTCGCTGGCGCGGCGATGATGTGGTGGGCGTATCGGCGTCAGCCACAGCTCTCGGCCTGATATCGGCGGAAATCGGCCCGACAGCGGTTCAGGGCGGCTCGGCGTCAGCCCAGTTTCCGGTCCCAGCGCACCCACCCTTTGGAGGGCGCCTTGGCGCGGCCGCCCCGACCGCTGCCGTTGCCCGGCAGCAGCGACGGGGCGAACCGCTCCAGATGCGATCGCATCCTCTGTTCGACGAGCCATTGCTGGCGCCCCTGCGCGTTCAGCCGCCGAATCAGCCGCCACGCGGGCTTGAGCAGATAGACGCAGGCCTGCGGCGGCAGCAGCGGCAGCACCTTCTCGACACAGCCCACGGTCAGCAGATCGTCGTTCCGGACGGCCGCCTCCAGGCCCGTTTCGTTGTCGGCCGAACGGGCGCACATCAGCGAAGCGAGAAGCATCGGCGGCAGCGACGACAAGGCGGCGGCATAGGCCGGCGGCGTATCGAAACGCCCATGCTTGAACGCGTGATACAGGGCCGAGGTGCCGTCGGGCATGGCCGCCACCAGCATGGCGTAGTGGTGGTCGGGCGGCAGCAGCGCCTGCAGCAGTTCGAGGAATGGCCGGAACATCTCGGTGCGCCCCGCCTTCACGGCGTAACCGAACGCCGTCGTGCCGCAATCCGCCCGCGATTGCAGCAGGTGGATCCGCTGCTCCAGCGGAAGGTCGGCGATCAGCTCCCCGAACAGCCTGGCCGACGATGGCAAGCCGAGCGACAGGATGTCGTAGAACAGCTGGGTGGAGCGGTTGGTACTGAGCCGCTGGATGCGTTCCTGCTCAGGTAGCGCGCGCAGGGCGGGCGCCAGCTGACGGACCGCGTCATCGCAGCCATAACGCAGCAGGTACCACAACGCATCGGCCGTCAGAGGCGGCAACGCGCCGGACAATTGGCGCGGCTGCGCGGGCAGGGTCACGTCGATGTCGCGCAGCTGCCGCAGCGTCGCCATATCCAGCTCGATCATCAGCATGGCGTCCACCGTGTTCACGGGCTGGGATTTCGGCAGGAAGGCCGGGTAGTCGGGCGCGAACTCGGTGAAGCCTCGCGCCTCCAGCGCGCGTACCGCTTCCAGGTCGTCGAAGCGCGCTTCGAGATGCGTGGCCGTGTCGTTGGGATCGTAGAAGGCGACGACATGGAGCGTGCGATGCGGCTGGCGCACGATGCGCAGCCCGACGGCCATCGCGTGGTCCGGTGTCAGCACCAGCAGGGTCGTGGCCGTTTCGCCGCGGCGCTCCAGGTCGGCCAGCCGCGCGACGAACTCATTGCCCCAGTCCCCGTTCATCACCACACGCAGCTTGCCGAGCTGCACCGCGTTCGGCACCACCCTGTAGTCGTAGTCCACGGGGACGTTGTCCCGCAGTGCCTGTGCGGTTGCCAGCCGGGAGTAGTCCGGGCCGTCGGGCCGGTCCTCGATGAACAGTCCAAGCCAGAAGACGGCCAGATGGCGGCAGGCAATCGGCCCGGACGGGCGGCCACGCGCGAAGGCGACCCGGCCATTGAGCCGCACCCGCTGGTCGGTGCCTTTTTTCCAGTGGAAGCGGTCGTCGAACCGTTCGTGATACCTCTCGGTCAGCAGCGCGGCCAACGCCTGCCGTTGCGGCTTGGTGGCTGTCGCGCTGCGCACAACGATCTGCTGGTTTTCCCAACGGATCCGGAAGCGATCGCTTCCGCACTGCAGCCAACCCCCTTGAGCCAGCAATAGCCGCCGCACGTCACGAATGCGCAGCGCCTCGGGCACGGCGCAGCGCACCACCACGGGTTGCGATTTCGCGGGGGGAAAGGCAGTCAGCATGACGTTCTCCGGAAGAGGGCGGAGGAGCAGCATGCGTCCACGGCTCGGCATGGCTCAAGAGACATGTGTCACTTATCGCGAGTTGCTTGTTGTTTTATGAAAGCCTTTGCACATAACTTGCGCGATCCTGCGGCGCATCGGCGATTGCGTTGTCGCCTTCGCCTTCGCCTTCGCTCCTCTTCCCTCCGTTCCGCCTGCTTCCCGACCGATCATGCCGCCGCTGTCCGCTCCCGCCATCGCCACCTCCCTGTTTCCATCCCTGACTTCCGGCATCCGGGACCATGTCGGCGATCGAACCCGCCCGCCGTCTCCCGAGGCGCCGATCGACACGCTCGCGCAGGCGGAAGGCGCGATCGGCGACACGGTGACAGCGAACTGCGCACAGCATTTGCATCGACTGGAAAGAACGATCGACGCGCTGGCCATTCCGGCCAGCCAGAAGCAGCCGCTGAGAAGAACACTCGAAGAATGCGGCAAGGACCTGGAGGCGCTGCTGAGCACGGCGCGCGACATCGTGCAGCTCGAGCATCGAGCCACCATGCCATGGGAGGCGGGCGCGCAGGCGCAGGAGCGGCACACCGCCGTGGTGCTGGCACGCAACCTGAAGCTCGCGACGCAATGCCAGGCGCTGATGCAGAAGCTTCAGTCGCTGCAAGACGAGACCGCCCCTCACGTGCAAAAACGCAGCGTCGGCAAGGCCATCGCGCTGGCGGTGGGCGCGCTGCTCGGCATTGCCGGTGCCGTCACGCTGGCGGTGATCCTGTGGCCAGTGGCCGTGACCGGCGTTGCGCTGGGCGGGTCCTTCCTGCTGACCGCGGCCTGTGCGGCGGGAACGGGGGCATCGGCGGCCGTGGGCGTGATCGCCACCATCTTCGGCGCAGGGGAAGTGTTCGCCAGGCCCGAGGCCTATCGCCACTTTCCTGACCGGCAGCCGGCTCTTGCCCGGCTGATAGACGAGCTCGGCAACCGGATGAGCCGTTGGCTCGAGGCCAATCCAGGCTTCTCGGCACCGCTGCCGCTGGACGTGCTGACGGAACTCTGTGGCAGCGACATTGGCGCGTTCCACTTTTGCACGGCAGTGCGGGACAGCAAGCTGTGCGATGCGGCCAAGCGCCTGGTCGACCATGGCAGCGAGCGGGCGCAGGCGCAGGGCGGTCTGGCGCGCACCGTATCGTCGCAGCTCATCTCCCCCGATCGGAGCGCAGACGACGCGCCTGACGACGTGGTGGACAATGACGACAGCGATTGGAACGAAGTCCTGGACCACGATCAGATGATCGAACAGCTTTGGCACCGCCTAGGCTTCGAGCGCAAGAATCCGTCGGGCACGGCGGAGCGCCCCGCGGACGCGGCGCCGGTCGACACGTCGGTCGACGCGTCGGTCCACGCGTCGGTCGACAATGGAAGCGATCCGGCCAGCGACCGCACGTTGAGCCGAACCGTATCCACCTCGACCATTGGGTCGTACAACTCGGTCGACATGGAGGAGGGCCCGGACGGGCTGGGCGATCCGTCCGCCTATGGCCTCGGGATCGGCGACAGCGCCTCGCAGACCCTGCACGATACCGGTAACGATACCGCTCACGTCGTCGACGACGCGGGCGCACCAGGGACCTCGGCCGTGCAGTCAGTGCAAGCGGTGCAGGCGCCGCCGATTGACGTACGGCCACAGTGGGAGGCGAGCCGGGCCTGGGCGGAGAGCCGCATACGGACGGCGGCGAGATATGTGCAGCACCTTTCGACGGCGCTCGCGCAGCCCTATCCGAACCGGATCGAAGGGGCCGGGAACAACGAGGACGTCATGGTCGAGGCTCTGTGCGCCTTCCAGCTGCTGGAAAAGGTACGCAGCGAGATGCTGGCGCTCGAGGAAATGGGCGGCCTGCATGCCGGCCGCTTTGCCACCGCCCGGGCAATGAACCAGCTGGCCGTCACGATGTCGATGGAACGCGGCTGGTTTCTTGGCAATCACGTGACCGGACTACGCGCGCTGTTCGACGACGGCAACAGCCTGCGCTTCGATGATCTGCCGAGTCCCACGGAGCGGGCCGAGGCCAGCCAGGTCTGGAACGCGGCCATTGCCGAGGCCGGCGCGCTGGTCCGCCAACTGGACGACGTCTGCGCTTCCGTGTTCCAGCGAACCTTCCGGGGCCTGACGCTCGAGAGAGCGATGCGGTTCTTCGCCCGGCCTATCGCCTCGCGCGCGGCCATCATGGAGCGGGAATTGAGGCAGGATCCGCCGACGGCGCCGTCGCCGTCGCCGTCGCCTTCGCTGTAATCCGGCACTAGGCGCGCGCGGCCTTCAACGAGCCGCCTTCCGCGATCTTGGCGGCAACGATTTCGCGCAACGCCTCGGCCACCGCTTCGGCCGCGGCGGTCCGCGGCAGCGCACGCGGCCAGCAAAGCGACAGCGTGCGGCCGAGCTCGGGGAGAATCAGCCGTGTCGGCAGGGCAGCGTCGTCCGGCTCACGGCTCAGTGACGACGCGGGCAGGATCGTGCAGGCCAGCCCTTCGCGCGCCGTCTGCAGCAGGATCGGCAGCGAGTCCAGGTCCGCGACGACTTGCAGCCGAATGCCGGCGCCGCTGGCGTGCTGCTCCAGCACTTCGCGCAGCCCCTGCGCCCCGCTCGGCAGCACCAGCGGAATATCGGCCAGAGACTTCAACGCAATGGTCGCTTCCTTGCCCGATGCGGCGCGACGCCGCTTCGATTCCACGGCGATCGGCGGCGTGCCGACCAGATACAGGGCCTCGCTGGCCAGCGGCTCGAGCTCGACCGCGCGCGACGGCGTTTCGCGAAACAGGATCGCGAAATCGAGCCGGTTGTTGTTCAGCAGCTCCGCGATATAGCCGCTCATGCTCTCGAACAGCTGCAGGCGCACGCCCGGATAGCGTTCGCGTACCGCCCGCACCAGCGGCATGCCGAAGGCCGCGGCGGCGGTGGTCGGCAGGCCGATCGCCACGTTGCCGGCGATGTCCGCCCCCGCGACCTTGACGTCGGCCCGCGCCATGTCGACCTGTTTCAGGATCGAGCGCGCGTGCCGGTACAGCGTGCGGCCGGCCTCGGTGGGTTTGACGCCCTTGGCGCCGCGATGCACCAGCGCCACGCCCAGCTCGGCTTCGAGCGCGGCCAGCTGCTGGCTCAAGGCCGGCTGCGCGACGTGGGCCACCTCGGCGGCGCGGGTCAGGCTGCCATGCTCGACGATCGCGACGAAATAGCGCATGCCCCGGATATCCATGTCCCGCCCCAATGACCAGTGAAAGCCGAAGGTATTGATTGTACTTATGGCTGGCTCGCGATTCCGTATTTCCGCGCGGCGGCGATCGCGGCTAGATTGATGCCATCGCGCCAACCCGGCCGCCCATTCCTTCCTATCGTCCTCCGCCAGGCCACCGCCATGATCCGACCGCTTGAAGGCATCACCGTCGTTTCCCTCGAACAGGCCATCGCCGCGCCGTTCTGCACGCGCCAGCTGGCGGATCTCGGCGCGCGCGTGATCAAGATCGAGCGTCCCGGCGCCGGCGATTTCGCCAGGGCCTACGACGATCGCGTGCGCGGCCTGTCCTCGCACTTCGTCTGGACCAATCGCGGCAAGGAGAGCCTGACGCTGGACGTCAAGCACGACGGCGCGGCGCCGGTGCTCGAGGCGCTTCTGTCGCGTGCCGACGTGCTGGTGCAGAACCTCGCCCCGGGTGCCGCGGCGCGGCTGGGGCTCGATCATGCCGCGCTGTCCGAGCGCTTTCCGCGGCTGATCGTCTGCGATATCTCGGGCTACGGCGCCGACGGTCCCTATCGCGACAAGAAGGCCTACGATCTGCTGGTGCAGAGCGAGTCGGGATTCGTCTCGGTGACCGGCACGCCGGAGGAGGGCGTCAAGGCCGGCGCATCGATCGCCGATATCGCCGCCGGCATGTACGCCTACTCGAATATCCTGGCCGCGCTGATCGAGCGCGGGCAGACCGGCCGCGGCAAGCGCATCGATATCTCGATGCTGGAGTCGATGGTCGAGTGGATGAGCTTTCCGCTGTACTACGCGTTCGACGGCGCATCCCCGCCGCCGCGCGCCGGCGCCTCGCACGCCACGATCTATCCGTACGGGCCGTTCCCGACCGGCGATGGCAAGACCGTGATGTTGGGCCTGCAGAACGAACGCGAGTGGGCGGTCTTCTGCGAATCGGTGCTGCAGCAGCCCGAACTCGCGACACACCCCGACTACGCCAGCAACAGCCTGCGCAGCGCCAACCGCGGCGCGCTGCGCGAACGCATTGTCGCGGCGTTCTCGCAATGGAGTGCCGACGAGGTGGGCGCGCGGCTCGAAGCAGCGAAGATCGCCAACGCGCAGGTCAATACGATGGCCGACGTCTGGGCGCATCCGCAGCTGGCGGCGCGGCGGCGCTGGCGCCAGGTCGACACGCCGGCGGGCGCGATCCCCGCGCTGCTGCCGCCCGGCATGGCCGATGCGCGCATGGACCCGGTGCCGGCGCTGGGCGAGCATACCGACGCGATCCTGGCCGAGCTCGGCATCGCGGGCGAACGGGTTGCCGCGATGCGCGCGGCCGGCGCGGTATGAGGGCGCGGATCGGGATGGCGACGACGATGACGACTCCGGACACGCGGCTGCCGCGCAGCTACCTGTTCGTTCCGGCCAACCGCCCGGAGCGGATCGGCAAGGCGCTGGCCGCCGGAGCCGATGCGGTGATCGTCGATTTCGAGGATGCGGTGGCGCCGGCCGACAAGGCCGCCGCGAGCGATGGCCTGCGTGCGTCCTGGGCCGCGCTGGCGCAGCAGGCCGCCAATGCCGGCGTGCTGCTGCTGGTGCGCGTGAACGCCACCGGCACGCCGTACCACGATGACGATATCGCCTGGTGCCGGACGCTCGGTGTCGACAAGCTGGTGCTGCCGAAGGCCGATGCCGAAGCGATGCGGACGCTGCGGCAGGCGCTGCCGGCCGTGCAATGCCACGCGCTGCTCGAGACCGCGGCCGGCTTCACCCAACTCGCGCAACTGGCCGCGCAGCCCGGCGTGGTCCGGCTGCTGTTCGGCAGCATCGACCTGATGGGCGATCTTGGCGTCGGCGACGAGGGCGAGCCGCTGCATGCGTTCCGCAGCCTGCTGGTGCTGCATTCGCGCGCGGCCGGGTTGCCTGCGCCGGTGGACGGCGTCTGCACCGCGCTCGGCGATACCACGGTGCTGGCGGCCGAGACCACGCGTGCGCGCGCCTTCGGCTTTGGCGCCAAGCTGCTGATCCACCCGGCCCAGGTGGCGCCGGTCCACGCCGGTCTCGCGCCGACCGAGGCGGAACTGGCCTGGGCCAGGCGCGTGGTCGAGGCCGCCGCGGCCGCAGACGGCGCCGCCGTCGCGGTGGACGGCAAGATGGTCGATCGCCCGGTGCTGGAGCGGGCGCGACGCATCCTGGCCGACGGTTGAAGCGACCGAAGCGACCGAAGCGACCGAAGCGACCGAAGCGACCGAAGCGACCGAAGCGACCGAAGCGACCGAAGCGACCGAAGCGACTGAAGCAACCGAAGCGCCTGAAGCAACCGAAGCGCCTGAAGCAACCGAAGCGCCTGAAGCAACCGAGCGACTGAAGCATCCGAAACGACTGAAGCAACGGAAGCGACAGAACCCCTGAGCCGTCGCCCGTCAGTGCCGCTGCAAACGCGGCGCGGCGGGCATGACGCTGTGCAACATCGAAACGCCTTGCCATTCCCTCGCCGTTATTCATAATTATGAATTATTGCGAGGGCCTGCCTGGCTGGTGCGCCCATCGCAATGTCCATGCATCGCACCGGGAGGCACCCATGCGCATCGTCCAGCAGGCGCTGTATCTCGAAGTTGCCGATCGCCTGCGCGCCATGATCGACGAGCACACGCTCGTGCCCGGCGCCTGGATCGACGAAGCGGCCCTGGCCACCACGCTCGGCATTTCGCGCACGCCGCTGCGCGAGGCGCTGAAGGTACTGGCCGCCGAAGGGCTGGTGCGGCTCGAGCCGCGCCGCGGCTGCTTCGTCAATGAGCTGTCCGAGCAGGATCTCGACGAGATCTTTCCGCTGATGGCGCTGCTCGAAGGCCGTTGCGCCTACGAGGCCGCCCGCAATGCCACCGCCGCCGACCTCGACGCCCTCGAGGACCTGCATCGCGATCTGGCGCGCTATGCCCGCGCCGGCCAGATCGACGCCTACTACGAAACCAATTACCAGATCCACGAGGCGATCCAGCGGCTTGCCGGCAATCGCTGGCTTTCCGGGTTGATCGGCGACCTGCGCAAGGTGCTGCGGCTGTCGCGGCACAAGAGCCTGCAGCTACCGGGCCGCATCGACGAATCCTGCGCCGAGCACCTGTCGGTCTTCGCCGCGCTGAAGGCGCGCGATCCCGAAGGCGCCGAGGCGATGATGAAGACCCACCTGCTGCGCCAGCGCGCCGCGTTGAAGGCGCTGGACGCGGACGCGCAGGCCGCGGCGCCCGAACCCGAGGTCCCCGCGCGGCGGCGCCACAGCCGGCTGCGCCT
>NZ_AMPR02000103.1:0-9187 GCF_000307735.3 Cupriavidus sp. HPC(L)
GAGCTGGCGCCATACGCCGATCGGGGCCCGGCTGCGCATCATGCTGAAGTACCAGGCGCTGATCCGCGAGCACAGCAAGCGCATCGCCGCGATCCTGACCGCCGAACAGGGCAAGACGTTGTCCGACGCCGAGGGCGACATCTTCCGCGGCCTGGAGGTGGTCGAGCATGCCGCGTCGATCGGCACGCTGCAGCAAGGCGGCTTTGCCGAAAACGTGGCCGCGGCCGTGGACACCTACACGCTGCAGCAGCCGATCGGCGTGTGTGCCGGCATCACGCCGTTCAATTTCCCGGCGATGATTCCGCTGTGGATGTTCCCGATGGCGATCGTCTGCGGCAATACGTTCGTGCTCAAGCCCTCCGAGCAGGACCCGCTGTCGACGATGGAACTGGTGGCGCTCGCGCTCGAAGCGGGCGTGCCGCCCGGTGTGCTGAACGTCGTGCATGGCGCCAAGGACGTGGTCGACGCGCTGTGCACGCATCCCGATGTCAAGGCGGTGTCCTTCGTCGGCTCGACCGCGGTCGGCACCCATGTCTACAACCTGGCCGGCAGCCACGGCAAGCGCGTGCAGTCGATGATGGGCGCGAAGAACCATGCGGTGGTGCTGCCCGACGCGCACAAGGAGCAGACGCTGAACGCGCTGGTCGGCGCCGCCTTCGGCGCGGCGGGCCAGCGCTGCATGGCGACCTCCGTGGCGGTGCTGGTCGGCGCGGCGCGCGACTGGGTGCCCGACCTGATCGCCAAGGCACGCATGCTGAAGGTTGGCGCCGGCGCCGAGCCCGGCACCGATGTCGGACCGGTGGTGTCGGTCGCGGCGAAGCAGCGCATCCTGGGGCTGATCGAGGCCGGCGTGCAGGAAGGCGCGACGCTGGCGCTCGACGGCCGCGATGTCAGCGTGCCGGGCTATCCGGACGGCAACTTCATCGGACCGACCGTGTTCACCGACGTGACGACCGGGATGTCGATCTACACGCAGGAGATCTTCGGGCCGGTGCTGGTCGTGATCGGCGTCGACACGCTCGACGAGGCGATCGCGCTGGTCAACCGCAATCCCTTCGGCAACGGCACCGGCGTGTTCACGCAGAGCGGCGCCGCGGCGCGCAAGTTCCAGAGCGAGATCGACGTGGGCCAGGTCGGCATCAATATCCCGATTCCCGTGCCGGTGCCGTATTTCAGCTTCACCGGCTCGCGCGGCTCCAAGCTGGGCGACCTCGGGCCCTACGGCAAGCAGGTGGTGCAGTTCTATACGCAGACCAAGACCGTGACGGCGCGCTGGTTCGATGACGAGACCGTGAACCAGGGCGTCAACACCACCATCGCGCTGCGCTGAACCAGCCCAACGGACCCAACGGACAGGAGACCTCGATGCATATCGCCTTTATCGGCCTGGGCAACATGGGCGCGCCGATGGCGCGCAACCTGCTGAAGGCCGGCCACACGCTGACGGTGTTCGATCTCAATGCGCAGGCGCTTGCCGCCTTGCGCGACGCCGGCGCCAGCGGCGCCGATTCGCCGAAGCAGGCAGCTGCCGAGGCCGACATCGTGATCACGATGCTGCCGGCCGCGGCGCACGTGCGCGGCGTCTACACCGGCGAGAACGGCGTGCTGGCCGGCGTGCGTGCCGGCGTGCCGCTGATCGATTCGAGCACGATCGACCCGGCGACGGTGCGCGAACTCGCCGCGCTGGCCGCGCGCCAGGGCAATCCGTTCGCCGACGCGCCGGTGTCCGGCGGCACCGGCGGCGCGCAGGCCGGCACGCTGACCTTCATGGTCGGCGCCGACGCGGCGCTGTTCGAGCGGCTGCAGCCGGTGCTGGCCGGCATGGGCAGGAACGTGGTCCGCTGCGGCGACACCGGTACCGGCCAGGTCGCGAAGATCTGCAACAACCTGATCCTCGGCATTTCGATGATCGGCGTGTCCGAGGCGATGGCGCTCGGCGCGCGGCTCGGCATCGACGCCAAGGTGCTGGCAGGCATCGTCAACACGTCGACGGGGCGCTGCTGGTCGTCCGACACCTGCAACCCCTACCCCGGCGTGATCGACACCGCCCCGGCCGCGCGCGGCTACAGCGGCGGCTTCGGCGCCGAACTGATGCTGAAGGACCTGGGCCTGGCCAACGACGCCGCCCGCGCGGTGCGGCAGCCGCTGTTCCTCGGCGCGCTGGCGCAGCAGCTGTACCAGGCGATGTGTCAGCGCGGAGACGGGCAGCTCGATTTCTCGGGCGTCATTCGGCAATACCTCGACGCCGATGGAGGCGCGGCGTGAACGCAAGAGTCGAATCGCTGCCGCCGCGGATCGAGGCCGAGGGCACCGATGAAGTCCGCTTCGAGGTCATCAACCGCGTCGGGCTGGTGACGCTGAACCGGCCGCGCCACCTCAATGCGCTGTCGTTTCCGATGATCGTGGCGCTGCGAGAACAGCTGCGGCACTGGGCAGCGCAGAAGGATATCGTTGCCGTGGTGCTGCGCGGCGCCGGCGACAAGGCGTTCTGCGCCGGCGGCGATATCCGCGCGCTATACGACAGTTATCGCGACGCCGCGGCCGGACGTGGCGGCGACGATGGGGAACCGCTGTACCGGCGCTTCTTCGTCGACGAATATCAGCTCGACTTCGAGCTGCACCGCTATCCGAAGCCGGTGGCCGCGCTGATGGACGGCATCGTGATGGGCGGCGGCATGGGGTTGGCGCAAGCGGCACCGCTGCGCATCGTCACCGAACGCTCCCGCGTCGCAATGCCCGAGACCGGCATCGGCCTGGTGCCCGATGTCGGCGCCAGCCACTTCCTGTCGCGGATGACGCCCGAGCTGGCGCTGTATGTCGGCCTGACCGGCGTGACGCTCGGCGCGGCCGATACGCTGCTGTGCGGACTCGCGGATGTCGCGGTCGACAGCGCTTCGCTCGTGGAGTTGGAGACGACGCTGGCCAGCATCGCCTGGCCGGCCAGTGACCGTGACACGGTGCTGGCAACGCTGCGCCGGGCGCTGGCTCCGGCGTCGCCGACCACCGCGGCCGATGCCCCGCTGCTGAAAGTACTGCCTGCGCTGCTGCGGCACTTCCGCGCCGACGCGACGCCCGCGTCGATCCTGCAAGGCCTCGCTGGTGAACAGGATCCATGCTGCGCCGACTGGGCCGCGAAGACGGCGACGCTGCTGCGCGGCCGCTCCCCGCTGATGACCGCCGTCACCCGCGAACTGCTGCTGCGCGGCCGCCGGCTGGACCTGGCCGACTGCTTCCGCATGGAGCTCGACGTGGTCAGCCACGCCTTCACCGACGGCGACTTCATCGAGGGCGTGCGCGCGCTGATCGTCGACAAGGACCAGACGCCACGGTGGCGGGTGGACAGCCACGATGCGGTCGATCCCGATGCGGTACGCGGGTTCTTCGTGTCGCCGTGGGAAGGCGAGCGGCATCCGCTGTCGGCACCAGCACTGAAATAGGAAAGGGCGCTCCGAAGAGCGCCCTGTATAGCCGACAAGTCTGTCGTCCCCGCGAAGGCGGGGACCCAGCGGCTTGGTCATCCCGCTCCGGCACAGGTGGAAACACCGTTCTGCCGTCCTACCGGTTACGATTCCCGCGCCTTGAAGGAAAAAGGGCGCTCCACGGAGCGCCCTTCAAGGAGGAAGTTGGGGGTCCGCTTGCCTATTCAGGCAGCTGCCGACACTGATCCCGACCTATCGCCAGCGAATATAGCCACGCTCACAGCTCGAGTCAATGGACCACCTGTCCGAACCAGAATTGGCTAGCGTCGCAGCCCTTCTCTCGGACGAACGGCTTGGAACGTTCGAGCGCTTCACCGGGTCTCGCCGCAGCGCCATTGCGCTCCATCAGGCAATGCTCAGACTTGCCGCCTCGCTGATGACGGTCACCGCCGTGGTAGAGATTGCATTGCGCAACGCCGTCTGTGCCCAGCTGACGGACCACTTCCAAACCCCGGACTGGCTCCGCATGCCGCCCGCTCCCTTTCAGTGGGACAACGAGTTGAAAGCGAAGATCCTGCAGGCCGACGCCAGCGCGCGAAAGACTGCGTACGCAAAGATGAACCTGGACGAACGGCAACAACTGGATAGACGCGCGTTCTGCGGCGGCATTGCACCGCACGGTCTTGCATATGAGCACATCCTGAGGGCCCGGCAAGAGGTCGTCAGCGTATCGATGGGACAACTGGTGGTACAGCTGACTCCGTACTTCTGGAAGCGGCTGTTTTCAACGAGCTACGAGCACACGCTATGGCGACCCGCGCTGAAGCACGTCTTCCCGGACAAATCGGTGTCGCGCGCATTGGTTGCCAGCCATCTTGAAGCGCTTTATCAGACCAGGAATCGCATTGCGCATCACGAACCTGTCTACGGACACAGGCTTCAACAAGCCGAAGCCGCTATCGACTTCATTGCACGGTGTCTGTGGCGAGGTGACATCAAAGGCGCCACCCCGCTGGAGAAGCTGCTTCAAGCAGAAATGACAGAGCTGAGAACGCGCGCCGAGTCAGCAAACCGCATCCTCGCCATGCGTGTTCCGCCGGCGCGGCCGCATTGAAGCAAGAGAGGCGCTGATGAGAGCGCCCAAGCTTGCCAACGGAGATCGTCGTCCCCCAAAGCGGGGAACCCAGCGGCTTTCAAAGACGCTGGATTCCCGCTTTCGCGGGAACGACATGCGGTACGCGAGCGTGCTCAGGGCTTTGGCGCCGTTGCGGAAGCCGCCGCCGGTGCGACCAGCCCATCGGCGCGGAACATCGCCTTGATGCCCCGCACCGCCTGCCGGATGCGCGATTCGTTTTCGATCAGCGCGAAGCGCACGTAGTCGTCGCCGAAGTCGCCGAAGCCGATGCCCGGCGATACCGACACCTTGGCCTTCTCCAGCAGCTGCTTGGCGAATTCCAGCGAGCCCAGCGCGCGATACGGCTCGGGAATCCGCGCCCAGATGTACATCGATGCCTTCGGCAGCTCCACCGGCCAGCCGGCCTCGTTCAGCCCGCGCGCCAGTACATCGCGGCGCGACTGGTATTGCGCGGCGATCTCGCGCACGCATTGCTGGTCGCCCTCGAGCGCGGCGATCGCGGCAATTTGCAGCGGCGTGAAGGTGCCGTAGTCGTGATAGCTCTTGATGCGCGCCAGCGCCGTCACCAGGTCGGCGTTGCCGGCCATGAAGCCGATGCGCCAGCCGGCCATGTTGTAGCTCTTCGACAGCGTGAAGAACTCCACCGCGATGTCCTTGGCGCCCGGCACCTGCAGGATCGACGGCGCCTTCCAGCCATCGAAGACGATGTCGGCATAGGCGAGGTCATGCACGACCAGGATGTCGTGCTTGCGGGCCAGCGCGATCACGCGCTCGAAGAAATCGAGTTCCACGCATTGCGCGGTGGGGTTCGACGGGAATCCGAGCACGATCATCTTCGGCTTTGGATAGCTGCCGCGGATCGCGCGTTCGAGCTCGGCGAAGAAGTCGACGCCGGGGATCAGCGGCACCGAGCGGATATCGGCGCCGGCGATCACCGCCCCGTAGATATGGATCGGATAGCTCGGGTCGGGCACCAGCACGGTGTCGCCGCGATCGAGCGTGGCGAGCATCAGGTGCGACAACCCCTCCTTCGAGCCGATCGTCACGATGGCCTCGCGCTCCGGATCGATGTCGACGCCGTAGCGCTCGCGATACCAGTGCGAGATCGCGCGGCGCAACCGCGGAATGCCGCGCGAGGTCGAATAGCCGTGGGTATTGGGACGCTGCGCCGCCTCGGTGAGCTTGGCCACGATATGCGCGGGCGTCGCGCCATCGGGATTGCCCATGCTCATGTCGATGATGTCCTCGCCGCGGCGGCGCGCCGCCATCTTGAGCTCGGCGGTGATATTGAAGACGTAGGGGGGAAGACGATCGATGCGCGCGAAGCGGCGCTGGCTCGACGGGCTCGAGCCGGGGGATGCCGGAATGGCTGACATGGTTGTCCTTGTACGTAAGCGCCCGGAACCGTCCGAGCGACGTTGGCGGTTGTCAGTGCCGCCGGCGACGATGTTAATCGGGTTACGGGCGCGCGTCCATCGCCGTCGTGCAGGCGCGATCTCGCGTTGATCGGCCCGCTTCCGTGGGAAGGAGTCCGCCGCACGTCGCGCCAGGCGTATATCCCTCTTGCTCCCAGCGTGCTTCGGCGTTAAGCTTCGCACGCTTTGTATGCAAAACTTGAACACAATAAAAGGAGACATAGCGCGATGGATCTCGCTGCCGCCCAACTGCCGATGGTGCTCAATGGTCTGGAATGGTCGGGCTGCGCGCTCGCGATGAGCGGTTCGCTGCTGGTCGCGCTGCACAACAAGGCGTCGCGCTGGGGCTGGATTTCGTACCTGTGCTCGAACATTGTGTGGAGCGTGTTCGCACTGGTGACCGGCACCTATGGCCTGTTCGTGCAACAGCTCGGCTTCACCGCGACCAGCCTGTACGGACTCTACCGGCATACGCAGTTCCATCGGCAGGGCGGACACGCCGGCTCGCACTGAGCCGGACGCCCTCTCGGCCCTCTCCAACTCCGGCCTCTTTACGCGGCTCAGTCGTCGAGCGTTTCATGCACGCCGACGGCGCCGTGCTTCCAGTAGGCCGACGCGCGGATGCGGCGCTTGTCGATGCCGCGCTCGTCGACCAGGCAGGCGCGCACGGCGCGCATCGCGGCTGCCTCGCCGGCGGCCCAGACATAGCCCTCCCCGGCAGGCAATTCCAGCCGGCGCAGCGTCGTCAGCAGTTCGTCGCCTTCGGCGCGATACAGCCAGTGCAGTTCGCAGGCGGCGTCGCCGCGCAGATCGACACGCGCCTCGCGATCGTCGACCTGGACGACCACCACCACGCGCTTGCCGGCCGGCAGTTCCTCGACCCGGCGCGCGATCGCGGGCAGCGCCGCTTCGTCGCCGATCAGCAGATGCCAGTCGAACGCCGACGGGATCACGAAGGAACCGCGCGGCCCGCCGATGCCCAGCCATTGTCCGGGCTGCGCCTGCGCCGCCCAGCTGGCGCCCGGGCCATCGCCGTGCAGCACGAATTCGATATCGAGCTCGCGCGCCGCGGCGTCGTAGCGGCGCGGGGTGTAGTCGCGCGCGATCGGGCGCGGCTGTCCTTCAGGAAACATCGGACCGTCGGGCCCCATCTCCGGCAGCACCGGGCGCTGCTGTCCCGGCGCCGGCAGGAACACCTTGATATGGTCGTCGAACGAGGCCGACACGAAGTCGGCGAGATCGTCGCCGGTAAAGGTCACGCGCAGCAGCGCCGGTGAGATCCGCTGCGTGCGGACCACCTGGATATGGCGGAACTTCAGCGGATGGCGGACGCGCTCGACGGTGAGCGCGGCGTCGCGGCGATCGGTGGCGTCGATGGATGTGGCACGGTCGGTTGCGGACATGCATTACCTCGGATTGCGTGGTCGGGCGGGATGCGGCGGCACGGCGGCCGCCTCGGTGTTTTCGATATCGGCGACGGCGCGCAGCAGGATGTCGGCGATGCGCCGCTGTTCGTCAGGGGAGGCATCGGTGCGCAGCAGCAGCGCGCGCTTGAGCGCCATCCGCGCCTGCACGAATTCCGGCAACCAGCCGTTGCCCTGATCGTCCGGCTCCGGCGGCGGCTCGCCGGCCAGGGCGCGGCGCACCCACTCCATCTTGCGGGCGGCATGACGCAGCCCGTTCCACAGCAGCGCCAGCCGTTCGCGGTTGGCCTGCAGGAACTCGCGGCCCGGCTCGGCCAGCCGGTAGCACTTGCGGTTGCCGTCGACGTCGACGGCCGCGTGGCCGATCTCTTCCAGGTACGTCAAGGCGGGATAGATCACGCCCGGGCTAGGCTTGTAGAAGCCGGCACTGCGCGCTTCCAGCGCCTTGATCAGTTCGTAGCCGTGGCTGGGCTGCTCGGCCAGCAGGTCGAGCAGCAGCAGTTGCAGGTCGTCGGCGCCCAGCTTGCGGCCGCGGCGCAGGCCGTCTGCATCGGAGCCGAATCCGCCGAAGGGACCGCCGGGGCCGTGGCCGTGCCGGCCGTGATGATGGCGAGGGGGCATGGAACAGTCGCTCGTTATATCGAAAAACATATCTTACGATATAGTTCGCCGCACTGAAGGTCAACCCCTGGCCCTGCTTGCGGCAGGGTCTTGTCGGCTCGGCCCTACTCCCCGAGGAACTCGGCCATGAATTCCAGCCCTTCGATATGGTCGGCCACCACCTTGGCGATCACGGCCAGCGGAATCGCCAGCAGCATGCCCCACGCGCCCCACAGCCACGTGAACAGCAGCAGCGCGACAAACACCGCCACCGGGTTCATCTTGGCCATCCGGCCGGTCATCCAGGTCTGCACCACCGAGCCGATCAGCGTCGCGATCAGCAGCGACCCGCCCGCGGCCGCGGCGGCCAGGCCCAGCGTGCCGAACTGCATGAAGGCCGCCACGCCGAGCGCGATCGCGGTCGCGCCGGAGCCGAAATACGGAATCAGATGCAGCGCGGCCGCCGCCAGCGCCCAGGTGCCGGCGTGCTGCAGGCCGATCGCCTTCAGCAAGAACCAGGTACAGACGCCCAGCGCGGCATTGGTGATCAGCAGCATCAGCATGTAGCGCTGGATCTGCCGATTGATCTCGCCCAGCATATGGACGTTGACCTTCTTCTGCGTCAGCGTGCGGCCCGTCATCTTGACGAACTTGCGCTTGAACATGTCGCCCGACACCAGCAGGAAGAAGGTCAGGAACAGCACCACCACGGCCTGCCCCGCCGCGGCAAAGGCGCTGACCGAACCGGCCAGCACCATGTCGTGCAGCGCCCCGGCCGGCTTCTCGATGACGACCGGGGCGCCGCGCGACAGCTGGGGCGTGCCGCCGGTCAGCACGGTCGCCGCGCGCTGGATCTTCTGCCACATCGAGTCGTCGCCGCTGAGCAGCGCCGACAGGCTGCGCGACAGCTTGCGCGCGATCTCCGGCAGCCGGTCGACGATGGCCTCGACCTGGCCCTGCAGCAGATACGCACCGCACAGCAGCACCGCGACCAGGCCCAGCAACACCAGCGTCGCGCCGATCGGGCGCGGCAGCCGCTGGCGATGCAGCGCCGATACCAGCGGATCGAGCAGATAGGTCAGGATCACGGCCAGCACCACCGGGATCACGAACGCCTTGGCGACATGCAGCGCGTACAGGCAGGCCAGCGTCGCCAGCACCACCAGTGCGAGGCTGCCGCGCTGGATCGCGACC
>NZ_AMPR02000102.1:0-9220 GCF_000307735.3 Cupriavidus sp. HPC(L)
CCAGGCCCACTTCAGGCGCGTATTGCCGATATCGATCAGCAGCACGGTGCCGCTCGCCTTGGCTTGCGCATCGTGGTTCGCGCTCATCGCGTCCCCTCGCCGGCAGGCCGCAATGACAGTTCGCCAGAGGCGATCCGCTGCAACCCGCTTGCCGTCTCCAGCAGCAGATGACCTTCGCCATCGACGCCGCGCGCCATGCCCTCGGCCTGCACCGCGCCGTCGTGCAGCAGCCGCACCGGCTGGTCGCGATAGGCGTCGCGCGCCGACCAGCGCCGCGCCATCGGCGCGAAGCCGTCGGCAAGGAACGCGATCCGCATCGCGGCCAGCCGGTTCAGCACCGCGGCCAGCAGATCGGTCGGCCCATGCTTCGGATCGAATCGGTCCATGCATTCGGTGACGCCTGCCAGAGACCGTCCGAGCGCGGCCTCCATCGCGGCATCGCGCACCAGGTTCAGGCCGATGCCGACCACGGCCCATACCCGCTGCGGACCCGCGGGCACCGACTCGATCAGGATGCCCGACAGCTTGCGGCCGTCGATCTGCAGATCGTTCGGCCATTTGAGGCCGACCGCCTTGCCCAGCCGCGCGTCGACGTCGTTCAGCGCCTCGGCCAGCGCCAGCCCGACCGCGAGGCTCAGCCCGGCCAGCCGCGCCGGCGGCAGCGCCAGCGGCAGCGCGACGGAGAACGTCATGCCCGCCTGGCCCTGCCAGGGCCGTCCCTGGCGCCCGCGTCCGGCGGTCTGCCGGTAGGCGAGCCGGAGCATGCCGGCCGGCAGCATGTCTGCCTCGGCCCACGGCGTGCGCCGGCAGGCCTGAACCAGGTCGGCGTTGGTCGAGCCGGTCTCGTCCACGATCTCGAGTTGCCACTGCGCCGCGTCCTCGACCAGTGCGGCCCGCAGGCGTACCGGATCGATGCGCCAGGCAGGCGGCAACGAGAGGGAAGGCGTGGGGAGATCGGCGGAGGAATCGGCCGAAAAATCGGTGGGGGCGGCGGTCATGCGGGCGGAGGAGGCAGCAAATCGGCGGCGGCCGACGATATCGGGCCATGCGCATTGTAGCCGCGTCCACTTTGGCGCCCGCCGGCGCGTGGCTTAAAATCGGCTTTCGCACCTTACATCGGTCAGCCATTGGAACGCTATACGAAGCCGGACATCGCTGTCACGCAACAGGACGGCACCGCCGCCGTGCAGTTGCAGGGAGACTGGACCGCGCTGTCGCTGGCGCAGGAGCGCTGCGCCCATGACCTGCGCCGGCAGCTGCAGGCCCTCGTTCCCGGCACGGCGCGCTGGCAGCTGGGCGGCATCGGCCGGCTCGACCATATCGGCGCGCAGTTGTTGTGGCAGGCCTGGGGCGAGCGCTTTCCGGCCCATCTCGAGGCCACCGACGGCCAGCGCCGCGCGTTCGAGCGGATCGCCGCGGTGCGGCGGCACGGCTGGAAAAAACGGATGGTCGACCGCTTCAACCCGGTCACGCTGCTCGGCGCGTCGATGCTGTCGCTGTTCTCGCAGCTCGGCAACGGCGTCGCGATGCTGGGCCAGCTGTCGCTGGACCTGCTGCGCTTCGCCGCCGCGCCGCGGCGCGGCCCGTGGCGCGAGATCTCGGCCAACGTCTACAGCATCGGCTACAAGGCGCTGGGCATCACCGCGCTGGTGGGCTTCCTGATCGGCGTGGTGCTGGCCTATCTGCTGGCGAACCAGCTGCGCACCTACGGCGCCAGTGTCTTCATCGTCAATATCCTCGGCCTGTCGGTGATCCGCGAGCTCGGGCCCGTGCTGGCCGCGATCCTGGTGGCCGGCCGTTCGGGCTCCGCAATCACCGCGCAGATCGGCGTGATGCGCGTGACCGAGGAACTCGACGCGATGCGGGTGATGGGGATCTCGCACAGCTTCCGGCTGATCATGCCGCGCGCGATCGCACTGGCGGTGGCGATGCCGCTGCTGGTCGCCTGGACCGCGCTGCTGGCGCTGATCGGCGGCATGGTGGCCTCGAACATGCAGCTGGGCCTGAGCCCGGTGTTCTTCCTGCGCGAGCTGCCCAACGCGGTGCCGGTCGCCAACCTGTGGCTTGGCCTGGGCAAGGGCGTGGCCTTCGGCATGCTGATCGCGCTGACCGCGTGCCACTTCGGCCTGCGCATCAAGCCCAATACGCAGAGCCTGGGCGAAGGCACGACCGCGTCGGTGGTCACCGCCATCACCGTGGTGATCGTGGCCGATGCGATCTTCGCGATCCTGTTCAAGGATGTCGGCATATGACGGCGATCGTCGATACCGGCCGCGACACGGTGCAACGGGGTCGCACGCCGATCATCGAGGTACGGGGCCTGGTCAAGCGCTTCGGCGATACCGTCGTGCACGACGGCCTGGATCTGGAGGTCTATCGCGACGAGGTGCTGTCGATCGTCGGCGGCTCGGGCACCGGCAAGACCGTGCTGCTGCGCCAGATCGTCGGCCTGGAGCGCCCCACCGCCGGCACCATCCGGCTGTTCGGCGAAGACCTCGCCGGCCTCGACCCCGCGCGGCTGCAATGGATGCGCAACCGCTGGGGCATGCAGTTCCAGCGCGGCGCGCTGTTCTCGTCGCTGTCGGTGATCGACAATATCGCGCTGCCGCTGCGTGAACTTCGCTGCCTTCCCGACAATCTGATCTGCGAGGCGTCGCTGCTCAAGCTCGAACTGGTCGGCCTGTCGGCGCGCGACGCCGACAAGATGCCGGCCGATCTGTCCGGCGGCATGATCAAGCGCGTGGCGCTGGCGCGCGCGCTGTCCCTCGAGCCGGAACTGGTGTTCCTGGACGAGCCCACCGCGGGCCTGGACCCGATGGCATCGGACGACTATGTCGCGCTGATCCGCGAACTGCGGCGCGAGCTGAAGCTGACGGTGGTGATGGTCACGCACGATCTGGACACGCTGGTCGCGCTGTCCGACCGCGTCGCGGTGCTGGCGGACCGCAAGGTGCTGGCGGCGCTGCCGATCCCGCAGCTGGTGAAGAACGACCATCCCTTCATCCGCGAATATTTTCTCGGCGAACGCGGCCAGCGTGCGCTCAGCGCGCTGCCCGGCGGCGCCCACCCTGCATCGGACGTGGCGGCCGTGTCCGGCCACGCTGGAGAGTCGTGATGGAAAACAAGTCGAACGCCTTTCTCGCCGGCGTGTTCACCATCGGCCTGGCCGTGCTGGTGCTGTTCGCGCTGTTCTGGTTCGGCACCGACCACACCGAACGCGTGCCCTACGACCTGGTCACGCGCTCGACCGTGACGGGGCTCGGGCCACAGGCGGACGTCAAGTACCGCGGCCTGACGGTGGGCCGGGTCGAGTCGATCCGCTTCGATGCGTCGGTGCCGGGGCAGATCATCGTGCGCATCAGCGTCGACAAGGAGGCGCCGATCACGCGCACCACCTATGCCACGCTGGGCCTGCAGGGCGTGACCGGCATCGCCTACGTGCAGCTGGACGATACCGCCGCGCAGGAAGGCAGCACCGCGCCGTCGCCGCCGCTGGAGACCTCGCCGCGCGCGGTCGCCCGCATCCAGATGCGGCCGGGCTTCTTCGAGGAACTGGAGCGGCGCGGCGACTCGCTGTTGACGCAGGTCGAATCGCTGATGGCCTCGCTCAACGACATGTTCCAGGGCGAGAACCGGCGCGAGCTGATGACGACGATCCGCTCGATCAAGGAGGGCGTTGACGACTATGCGCGCGTGGCCCGTGCGATCGAACCGGCCGCGCGGCAGTTGCCGCAGGTAACCGCGAACCTGAATGCGACGCTGAAGTCGACCCAACAGCTGACCCGCGAGCTCGGCAGCCCCGACGGCACGCTGATGCGCACGGTCGACGGCGTCGGCCAGCAGTTGCGCGCCGCGGCCGGCTCGGTCGAGCACGCGGCCAACAATCTGAACGACCAGACCTTGCCGCAGCTCAACGGCCTCGCGCGCGACGCGCGGCAGACGGTGCGCAGCCTGGACCGCGCCGCCGGCCAGTTCAACGAGCGGCCGCAGAGCGTGCTGTTCGGCGGCTCGGCGACCCCGCCGGGTCCCGGCGAGGACGGCTTCAGCGCGCCCTCGGCGGGGACCGCACCGTGAATCCAATCCTGCACCGGGAACCGATGCCCATGACCGACGCCGTCCTGTCCCGCCTCGCCAACCTTTCCGCGCTGCTGCGTCCGGGCGCCGGCGCGATGCTGGCCGCCTCGCTGCTGGCCGGCTGCTCTCTGCTGCCGGCCACGCCGCACAGCACGACCTACGATCTCGGCCCGCCGGCCGCCTCGCCGGCACAGGGCAAGACGCTGCCGCGGCTGCGCGTGCTGTCCACCGATGGCCCGTCCTGGCTGGACGGCAACGCGATCCACTACCGGCTGCGCTATGCGCAGGCCGAGCGCCTGCAGCCCTATGCGACGCAGCGCTGGATCATGTCGCCGGTGCGGCTGTTCGACGAACGGCTGCGCGAAGCGGTGTCGGCACGCGGCGAACTGACCTGGGCCGGGGATACGCAGGCGCCCGCGCTGAAGGTCGATATCGTCGACTTCGAGCAGGTCTTCGACAGCGCCGACAGCAGCCGGGGCGTGGTGCAGGTGCGCGCCACCGTGATGCGCAACGGCATGGTCGGCCAGAAGACCTTCACCGCCGAGCAGCCCGCCCCTAGCGCCGACGGCGCCGGCGGCGTGCGCGCGCTGGCCGGCAGCACCGATGCCGTGATCGCGGCGATCATCGACTGGGTGGCGACGCTGCCGGTACGATGAGCCGATACATCAGCGGGTACGCCAGCCGGTACGCCGGGCCGGTACGCCCGCAAGCAGCATCATGAAACAGCACGACCTGCCACCGTCTCCCGTTCCTCCGGACCCGCGCCTCGGCGCGGTGCCGCCGGAGAACGCGGCCATGCTGCGCCATTCGCCGCTGGCGCGCTTCGGCCTGCTGTGCCTGACGCTGCTGATGATCTACGCCAGCCTGTATCCGTTCACCGGCTGGACCGACAACGGCATCTCGCCGTGGGCCTTCCTCAACGCGCCCAAGCCGCGCTACATCACCGACTTCGATCTGCTGACCAATGTGCTGGGCTATTGCCCGTTCGGCGCGCTGGTGGTGCTGTCGCTGCATCCGCGCGTGACGGGCGCGCGCGCCGCGCTGCTGGCGTTCGCTGCCGGCATCGTGCTGTCCGGCGCGATGGAGGCGCTGCAGACCTGGCTGCCGAACCGCATTCCATCGAATATCGATCTGATGACCAATGCGCTGGGCGCGCTGCTCGGTGGCACGATGATGGCGCCGTTCGCCAGCGCGATGATCGATCGCGGCACGCTGCGGCGCCTGCGCATCGCCTGGTTCGAGTCGCACGCCAGCTTCGCGATCATCCTGATCCTGCTGTGGCCGTTCGCGCAGATCTTTCCGCAGGAGCATCTGTTCGGCATGGGCGGGCTGGTGCGGCAATGGCTGACCAATCCCGAGTCGTGGCCGATGCAGCTGGTGCAGTGGGTGTTTCCGGGCTTCCTGCGGCTGCAGGAGGACATCGGCCTGCGCCCCGACGACATGCAGCAGCACCAGCTGCTCGAATCGCTGGTAACCGGCTGCGCGTGGGTCGGCACCGGCCTGTTCGCCTCGGTGGCAATGCGCCGGCAGGCCCCGACGCTGCGCATCCTCGCCGGCCTGCTGGCCGCCACGCTGCTGCTCAAGGGGCTCGCCGCCGAACTGCAGTTTCCCGCCGACAACGCCTTCAACTGGCTGTCCGAAGGCGGCCGCTACGCACTGGTGACCGGCACGCTGGCGCTGGTGCTGCTGGTGCGCCTGCCGCGTCCGCTGCGCGGCATCCTGGCGATGAGCGCGCTGCTGACGCTGGTGATCCTGACCAACGTGCTGCCGCCCAATCCCTATGCCTGGGTCTCCGAACAGGGCTGGCGGCTCGGCCGCTTCGTCCATTTCAACGGCCTGGCCCAATGGCTCGGATGGCTGTGGCCGTTTCTGGCCTTCTGCTATCTGGCCTGGCGCGTCGAGCAGTTCGGGCTCACGCGGCGAAGGGAGCGGCGGAGGCAGCGCGGGGCGCCGCGGGCAGACGGCTAGACGACGTCGCGCTGTCCCCCATTGCCCTTCCTGCGACGTCACCGTTTTCACATATTCCAGAACCGGAAGACGGCAGCAGCCTGCGACTGTTTCGGCAGCCAACGCGAATGTCGGCGCGTCATCGCAGCACTGAGCAGAGATCGCCCTTCAAATCGTGCTTGTATCGGGGGCGTTGGAGGAAGTGTTGCAGACCCCGGACTCGAGGAGCCCACCTGTCGAGGCTGCCGTCATACTGACGACCTCTACAATCGTCCGCGCTTGTCTGCAACGTACGAAGTTTAAGTGGCAAATCGGCACAGGCAACAGCCGTTCGACCCGCCGCGCAAGTCCAGGGCAATTCGAGCAAGAATATCGCCTGCCTAAGCCCGCACCGCAATCCCCTCTTCCCGCAGACGATCGCGGATCCGTTGGGCGAAGGCCAGTGCATGCGGCCCGTCGCCGTGCAGGCAGACGGTATCGGCCTGGATCGGGATCCATTGGCCGTCGATCGCGCGCACCTTGCGCTCGCGGACCATCGACAGCGTTTGCGCCAGCACGGCCTCGTCGTCGTCGAGCAGCGCACCGGGCGTGCCGCGGCGGACCAGCGAGCCGTCGGGGTTGTAGCCGCGATCGGCGAAGACCTCTTCCTTGACCGTCAGCCCGGCCTCGCGCGCGACCTCGATCATCACACTGCCGGCCAGGCCGAAGAAGACCAGTTGCGGGTCGAAGTCGCGTACCGCGTCGACGATTGCCTGCGCCTGCGCGCGGTTGCGCGCGGCCTGGTTGTAGAGCGCGCCATGCGCCTTGACGTGGGCAAGGCGGCCGCCCTGGGCCTTGACGATCGCCGCGAGCGCGCCGATCTGGTACAGCACGTCGGCATAGATGTCGCGCGGGTCGCGCCGCATCTCGGTGCGGCCGAAATTCTCGCGGTCGGGATAGCTGGGGTGCGCGCCAATGGCGACGCCCTTGGCCAGTGCCCACTGCACGGTCTGCAGCATGGTGGCCGCGTCGCCTGCATGCCAGCCGCAGGCGATATTGGCCGAACTGATCAATGCCAGCAGCGCTTCGTCGCTGCCGCAGCCTTCGCCGAGGTCGGCGTTCAGATCGATCTGCATGGCGGATCTCCCGGAAGGGTTCGTTGAGCTGGTTTGCATCACGGCAGCGTGGCGTCGGCCGACGGCAGCTGGCGCGTCATCGCCCGCCGCCGCGCGGCCAGCGCCTGTCCCCCGGCCCGCGCCTCGCCTTGCCATGCCACCGCCTGCGCGACCTGGCGCAGATAGGTCTGCACCTGCATGCGCGCGGCCTCTGCCTCCTCGAGGCCGACGCGGTGAAAGCGCACCGCCGCGCCGAGCGGCGCCTGCGCCAGGCGCCACAGATCGGCCTCGATGACGACGCCGATCTTCGGATAGCCGCCGGTGGTCTGGGCATCGGCCATCAACACGATCGGCTGGCCGCCCGGCGGCACCTGCATGACGCCCGGCACCACGCCATGGGACAGCAGTTCCGGTGCGCCGCGCCGCCGGGCCAGCGCCGGCCCTTCGAGCCGGAACCCCATGCGGTTGCTGTTCGGCGTGACGGTCCAGTCGGCCTGCCACAGCGCGTGCTGGGCCTCGGTCTCGAACTGATCGTACTCCAGCCCGGGCAGCATGCGGATCGGCAGCGCGCGGCCGTCAGCGACCGATGGCAACGGCAACGCGCACGCGGGCGACAGCACGCCGATCCGGGGCGATGGCGCCGTGACCGAGTCGCGCCGCGTCGCGTCCAACCGGTCGCCCCGCCGCAGCGCGCGGCCCTGGTATCCGCCGAAGCCGGCCTTCAGATCGGTGCTGCGCGAGCCCATCGCCAGTGGCACGTCGATGCCGCCGGCCACGCACAGAAAGGTACGGGTGCCCCCGCGAGGCGCCGGCAGCGTCAGCGTGCTGCCAGCGCGCACGTCGAACGCATGCCAGCACCAGACCGGCTCGCCGTCGAGGTCGGCACGGCATTCGGCGCCGCTCAGCGCGATCCGCAGGTCAGCGTGGAAGCGGACCGTGGCGCGGCCCAGCGTCAATTCGATGGCCGCCGCGCCGGCGTCATTGCCCAGCAGCAGATTGCCGACCCGCAGCGCGACGGTGTCGAGCGCGCCGGCCCCGCCGACGCCGAACCGCCGCATGCCGTTGCGGCCCAGGTCCTGGATCGACGCCAGCGCGCCGGGGCGAAGGATCTCGATCATGGGCGCACCGATTTGGCGAGTGGCTCGGCAACCGATGCGACAACGAAGCGCACGGTATCGCCCGGCGCCAGCAGCGAGGGCGGATCGCGCTCGGGCAGGAACAGCGGCAACTCGGTACGTCCGATCAATTGCCAGCCGCCGGGCGCGGCTGCGGGATAGACGCCGGTCTGCTCGCCGCCGATGCCGACCGCACCGGCCGGCACCACCAGCCGCGGCTCGGTGCGCCGCGGCGTGGCCAGCGCCGGGTCGAGCCCGCCCAGATAGGCGAAGCCGGGCTGAAAGCCGAGGAAGTAGACGGTATAGCTGCCCGCGCTGTGCCGCCGCACCACCTCCTCGGGCGTCAGGCCGGTATGCGCGGCCACGTCGGCCAGGTCGGGGCCATCGTCGCCGCCGTAGCGGACCGGGATCTCGACGACGCGGCCGCCGACATGGCTGCTGGCGTTGCTGCCGTCGCCTTCCCTGTCGGCGCGCTCCCACGCCTGCGCCAGCCGCGCTTCGAGCGCGAGCGGGTCGGCGCCCTCATCGAACAGCACCGTCAGGCTGTTCATGCCGGGATAGGCATCAACGACGCCGGGCCAGGCGCCGGCGGCATCGGCCATCGCCCAGAAACGGCGCTGCACGTCGAGCGACGCGGGTGGCGGCACGCTGCACAGCAGCGCGCGCTCGGCAAGGCGGTGGATCGTGCAACTAGCCATGATGGTGGTCGGTCCGGAATTCAGGAGGCGCGCGGGGTCCGGGAATGTCGTTGGAATTCAACTCCGGAATGCAGCTCCGGAATGCACCTCCAATATGCGCGGCGGAGCGCCCGATGCGTCTTATCGGCAATTTATCGAGAAAGTGAGTTTTGCGAAACCTGTGCCGCCATGCCGACGCCTAGGGTTTTCCATAGCGGCACGCGACGATAGTTGATTAGATCAATCGTCGATGTCCCGCTTAAATTTGCCCGCATCCTCGCAGAAAGGACCCTCACGGAGACGCCATGACATT
>NZ_AMPR02000101.1:0-40456 GCF_000307735.3 Cupriavidus sp. HPC(L)
CGTGACCCCGCCCGCAGGCGCGTCGGCTCCCGCCGCCGCAGCGCCGATCCCGGGTGCGGCCGCGGACGGCGCGATCCAGCTGGCATGGCCCGCGCGTGGTTCGCTGCTCGGACGCTTCGACGAGAAGGGCAACAAGGGCATCGATATCAGCGGTCAGCGCGGCGATGCGGTGCTCGCCGCGGACGACGGTCGGGTGATTCACGTAGGCCCCTTGCGCGGCTACGGGAATCTTGTCATCATCAAACACAACGAGACTTTTCTTACTGCCTACGGCCACAACGACAAGGTTGTCGTGACCGAACAGGCAACGGTCCGCCGGGGTCAGAAAATTGCAGAGATGGGCAACTCCGATGCCGATCGCGTGAAACTGCATTTCGAAGTTCGCAGGAACGGGAAACCGGTCGATCCGATGCGGTATTTGCCGCCACAGTGAGGGTTCATGCCACGCCAGAAAACAGTCTCCTCCGGAACCGCCAGCCGCACCCGTCGCGCCAAGCAACCGGAAACACGTTCTGGTGTGGCACATCGTGACGGGCAAGCCGATGGCTACGATCACGACCTGGCGGCCGAGCTGATTCCCCTGACCGACGAACCGATCGCGCCCGGTGCGGGCACGGTAGGTCTGCGCGAGGCCGACCTGATGGCGGACGACGGCGACGCGGTCGCGCGCGACGATGACGAAAGCGAGCGCGAGAACGACGAGGAAGAGGGCGCGACCGAAGCGGTCGCCACCGAACAGGACGAATTCCGCAGCGCCCTGCATACCGAACTCGCCGCCGATACCGTCCAGCACTATCTGAACCGCATCAGCATCAAGCCGCTGTTGTCGGCTCCCGAAGAACTCCATTTCTCGACGCTGGCCAAGGACGGCGATTTCTCCGCGCGTCAGGTCATGATCGAGCGCAACCTGCGCCTGGTTGTCAGCATCGCGAAGGGCTATCTGAATCGCGGCGTGCCGCTGCTCGATCTGATCGAGGAGGGCAACCTCGGCCTGATGCATGCGATCGAGAAGTTCGATCCCTCGCGCGGCTTCCGTTTCTCGACCTATGCCACCTGGTGGATCCGGCAGAGCATCGAGCGGGCGATCATGAACCAGGCGCGTACCGTTCGGTTGCCCGTGCACGTGATCCGCGAACTCAATCAGGTGCTGCGCGCCAAGCGGCATCTGGAGAAGGGCGGTACCGACGGACGCGATGCCAGTCTCGAGGACATCGCGCATCTGCTCGGCAAGACCCCCGACGAAGTGCAGGACGTGCTCGCACTGAACGAACACACGACCTCGCTCGATACGCCGTTCGATCTCGATCCGGGTTCGAGCCTGCTCGACTTCCTCTCGGACGAACACAATGCCGCGCCGGACCAGGAGGTCGCACACCGCGAGCTCGAGAACCTGATGAAGCTGTGGCTGGCGCGACTGTCCGAGAAGCACCGCTATGTCGTCGAGCGCCGTTTCGGCCTGAACCATATCGAGCCGGCCACGCTGGAAGAGCTGGCCGAGGAGATGGGGCTGACGCGCGAGCGCGTGCGCCAGATCCAGCAGGAAGCGCTGGTCAAGCTCAAGCGGCATTTCGCTTCGCAAGGGGTGCGCAAGGACGCGGTGCTATGACGCCTGTGCTGGTATTCGACATCGAGACGGTTCCCGATGTCGCCGGCCTGCGCCGTCTGCACGACCATCCGCCGGGCCTTTCCGATGCCGAAGTCGCGGAGCTGGCCTTCGCCGCCCGCCGCGAAAAGACCGGCAGCGATTTTCTCCCCCTGCATCTGCAACGCGTGGTCGCGATCTCCTGCGTGCTGCGCCGCACGCAACGCGACGGCACCGCGCTGTTCCACGTCGGCTCGCTAGGCAGCGAGGACGATGGCGAAGCGACGCTGATCCAGCGCTTCTACGAATTGATCGCGCGCTACAGTCCGCAACTGGTGTCATGGAACGGCGGCGGCTTCGACCTGCCGGTACTGCACTATCGCGGACTGGTCCACGGCGTCAGCGCGCCGCGCTATTGGGAAATGGGCGAGGGCCGCGACGACGACAGCCGCGACTTCAAGTGGAACAACTACATCAGCCGCTATCACATGCGGCATCTGGATCTGATGGATCTGCTGGCGATGTACCAGCCGCGTGCCAGCGCGCCGCTGGACGACCTCGCCAAGCTGTGCGGCTTCCCCGGCAAGATGGGCATGGACGGCAGCAAGGTGTGGGAGGCGTTCCAGCAAGGGCAGATCGGCGCGATCCGCGCCTACTGCGAGACCGACGTCGTCAACACCTACCTGATGTACTGCCGCTTCCAGATGATGCGCGGCGGGCTGACGCCGCGCGAGTTCGATGCCGAAGTCGAACTGGTCCAGGAATCGCTAGCGGAACTGCCCGGGCCGCAATGGATGGAATATCTGCGCGCCTTCCAGCTGCAGCCGGCGAGCCGCGTGGCCGACGACGAACCGATCGACTGAGCAGTCAGGCGGCGCGGCTGCGCTCGTCGTTCCCTTGCTTCCTTAATCGAAGTCGCGCAGCGACAGGCGCAGCGGTTGATGGTCCGATGCCTGCGTACTGCCGTCGACCTCGCACCGCGTCACCCGCTCCAGCAGATCCTCGGTCACCAGCACGAAGTCGCAGGCGAATGGCGGCTCGTTCCATTGCGCCTTGTCGTAGAGCGCGCAGGTCGGTGCATGCGGTTGGCCGGGATGCAGATGCAGCCAGGCATCGCGCCACGCCGGCGTGCCGTCGTCGAACGGCGCGGTCAGCCTCTGGTAGGCGGTGTCGTCCGGTTTGCTGTTGAAGTCGCCGCAGAGGATGGCGCTGCGCGGGCGCGGCTCGGGCGTGAACGGGCCGAAGCGCTGTTCCGCCGGGCCCGGCCTTGCCGCATGCAGGCAGGCCTCGGCATGCCAGGTGCGCAGGGCCTCGGCCTGCGCATTGCGTTGCAAGGCCGAGTAGTACTCCAGATGGGTACAGATGACACGCACCCGCTGGCCGCCGACCATCACCGTTTCTTCCAGCGCGACGCGCGGCATCGATGCGACCGTCGGATCGGCCGGCCACGGCAGCGCATGGCGGAATACTTCGGTTACGGGCAGCCGCGTCGCGATCAGATTGCCGAACTGGCGGGGCATGCCGTCGGGCCCGAAGCGGTCGACGCCCGGCGCGAACAGCAACTGGTAACCCGGCAGCAGGGCCGCGAGTTCGGCGACCTGGTCCGCACCCGGGTCGCCCGGCATCTCGCCGAAGCCGCGCGTCACCTCCTGCAGGCACAGCACGTCGAAGTCGGCCAGTCCGCGCAGCGTCGCCACGGTGCGGGCGAGGTCGACCTGACCGTCGCAGCCGCGCCCCCATTGAATGTTCCAGTTGATCAGTTCCATCGCTTGCCTCTGCCGGACGGCCGTCGCCTCGCCCATTCCGATCGCGGCGACTGGTCTACAATCGCGCTTTCGCAAAACAATACGTCAGGTCCCGCTGGTGTCTCAAGCCGTGTCTTCCCCGCAATCCGCTCCCGAGCCGGTGCAACAGCCGGTCGCCTCGCCCGCTCCCGTCCGCAAGCGTGGCGGTGCCGCCGCATCGGCCAACGCGTCGGCCACCGGTACTGAGGCCCAGGCCCATCCGACCGTCAGGATCGACAGCCTCGACATGGAGGCGCGCGGTGTCGGACGGCTGGTGAACGAGGACGGCACGCCCGGCAAGGTGATCTTCGTCGAGGGCGCGCTGCCCGGCGAAACGGTGGCCTACCAGAGCTATCGCCGCAAGCCGAGCTTCGAGCAGGCGCATCTGGTCGAGGTTCGCGATCCGTCGGTGATGCGGGTGCAGCCGGGTTGCGTCAATTTCGGCGTCTGCGGCGGCTGTTCGATGCAGCACCTGGACGCGCGCGCGCAGCTGGCGATCAAGCAGCGCGTGCTCGAGGACAATCTGTGGCATCTGGGCAAGGTGAAGCCCGAGATGGTGTTCCGGCCGATCGCCGGACCGGACTGGGGCTATCGCTTCCGTGCCCGCCTGACGGTGCGCCACGTGGCCAAGAAAGGCGGGGTGCTGGTCGGCTTTCACGAGCGCAAGAGCAGCTATGTCGCCGACATGACGTCGTGCGAGGTGCTGCCGCCGCATGTGTCGGCGATGCTGGTGCCGCTGCGCGAGCTGGTGGCCGGACTGTCCATTCGCGACCGCATGCCGCAGATCGAGCTTGCGGTCGGCCAGGATGTCACCGCGCTGGTGCTGCGGATCCTCGAGCCGCTGAACGATGCCGACCGCGACCTGTTGCGCGCTTTCGCCGACCAACACAACGTGCAGTTCTGGCTGCAGCCCAAGGGCCCGGACACGGTGGTGCCGTTCTATCCGCTCGATCGCGAACTGGCCTATACGTTGCCGGAATTCGGCATTCGCATGCCGTTCAAGCCGACCGACTTCACCCAGGTCAACCATCAGATCAACCGCGTGCTGATCAAGCGCGCGCTGCGCTTGCTGGACGCCCAGCCGGGCGACCGGTTGCTGGATCTGTTCTGCGGCATCGGCAACTTCACGCTGCCGCTGGCGACGCAGGGGCGCGAGGTGATGGGCATCGAGGGCAGCGAGGCGCTGACCGCGCGGGCGCTGGCCAATGCCGACTACAACGGCCTGGCACAGAAGGTAGCTTTCGCGTGCCGCAACCTGTTCGAGGTCGGCGCGGAGGATATCGCGGCGCTGGGACGGTTCGACCGCTGGCTGGTCGACCCGCCGCGGGAAGGCGCGCTGGCCGTCAGCAAGGCGCTGGCCGAACTGGCGCAGGCCGGCAGCGACGTGTTGCCTGACCGTATCGTCTATGTATCCTGCAATCCGGCCACGCTGGCACGCGATGCCGGCCTGCTGGTGCACGAAGCCGGCTATCGGCTGCGCGGCGCCGGCGTGGTCAACATGTTCCCGCACACCTCGCACGTCGAATCGATCGCGGTGTTCGAGCGCGCGGCCTGGTCCGGGCGAACGCCGCGGCAAGCAGCGGGGCAATAAGAAAGGGCCGGCATTGCCGGCCCTTCGTCATGGCGGTGAAGAAGCGATCGCTTATTCGCGGCTGCCGCCGAAGATGCCCAGCAGCGCCAGCAGATTGACGAAGACGTTGTAGATGTCCAGATAGATCGCCAGCGTCGCCGTGATGTAGTTGGTCTCGCCGCCGTTCACCACGCGCTGCACGTCGTACAGCATGTAGGCCGAGAAGATGCCGATCGCGATGACCGAGACGGTGATCATCAGCGAGGGCAGCTGCAGCCAGATGTTCGCGACGCTGGCCAGGATCAGCAGGATCACGCCGACAAACAGGAACTTGCCCAGGCCGGAAAAATCGCGCTTGCTGACCGTGGCGATGGTCGCCATCGCGGCAAACACCGCCGCGGTGCCGCCGAACGCATACATGATCAGCGCGGGCCCGTTCGAGAACTGCAGTACCGAGCCGATCAGCCGGGACAGCATCAGGCCCATGAAGAAGGTGAAGGCCAGCAGCAGCACGACACCCATGGCGCTGTTCTTGGTCTTCTCGATCGCGAAGAAGAAGCCGAAGGCGATCGCGAGGAACAGGATCAGCGACAGGCCCGGGCTGGCGGCCATGAAGCTGAAGCCGGTCGCCACGCCGATCCAGGCGCCGAGCACGGTCGGCACCAGCGACAGCGCCAGCAGCCAGTAGGTATTGCGCAAGACCCGATTGCGGACGGTGACGGCTCCCGCCGTCGCGCCGGCATTGCCGAACCCATAGGTATTCAGCTTGTCGTTCATGATGACTCCTCATTCAAAGGGCGGTGCCGGAAGCGCCGGCGGACACCTCGCCAATGTGGCATCGTCCTTGCACGATTGCAAGTGCAGAGTGATTCAAGAGGCACTAAAAATCGCGAAACCGTCGAGGAACAGATGAGGCGCTTACGTTGCCTTGGATCGGTGGGAGGCGCCGGTGTTCCCGTCCCTTTGTCCCATATCGCGGCGATGGTGCGCCGCGATAATGTAGGGGATGCAGCCCCTTTCGTTTCGCCGCCGCCCGCTCTCGAAACGATTGGGGTCTCGTGCTAGAATCTTGTGTTTCCCAATTTGGTAACCCCTTCATTTTTCGGAGTTTTTATGGCGATCGAACGCACCCTGTCGATTATCAAGCCGGATGCCGTGGCCAAGAACGTCATCGGTCAGATCTACGCCCGTTTCGAGGCCGCCGGCCTGAAGATCGTGGCCGCCAAGATGGCGCATCTGTCGCGCGGCGAAGCCGAGCAGTTCTACGCGGTCCACAAGGAGCGTCCGTTCTTCAAGGATCTGGTCGACTTCATGGTGTCGGGCCCGGTGATGATCCAGGTCCTCGAAGGCGAGAACGCGATTGCGAAGAACCGTGAGCTGATGGGCGCCACCGACCCGAAGAAGGCCGAGAAGGGCACGATCCGCGCCGATTTCGCCGACAGCATCGACGCCAATGCCGTGCACGGCTCCGACGCCCCGGAAACCGCGGCCGTCGAAGTGTCGTTCTTCTTCCCCGGCATGAACGTTTACTCGCGCTGATTGTCTGGCCTGAACCCGGACACTAGACTGCTACCCGAAGCCCCGCTGCCGTCATGAACGCTCTCGTCAACCTGCTCGATCTGGATGCGGACGGGCTTGCCGCCTATTGCGGCGAGCTCGGCGAGAAGCCGTTTCGCGCGCGGCAGCTGCAGCGCTGGATCCACCAGTTCGGCGCCAGCCAGTTCGACGAGATGTCGGACCTGGCCAAGTCGCTGCGCCAGAAGCTGGCCACGCGCGCCGAGATCCGCGCGCCATCGGCGATCACCGATCACGTGTCGGCGGACGGCACGCGCAAGTGGCTGCTCGACGTGGGCAACGGCAATGCGGTCGAAACGGTCTACATTCCCGAGGAAACGCGCGGCACGCTGTGCGTTTCCTCGCAGGCCGGCTGTGCGGTCAACTGCCGCTTCTGTTCGACCGGCAAGCAGGGTTTCTCCCGCAATCTGACCACCGGCGAGATCATCGGACAGCTTTGGATGGCCGAATTCGCGATGCGCTCGCAGCTGGGGCGCGGTCCGAAGGACGATCGCGTGATCTCCAACGTGGTGATGATGGGCATGGGCGAGCCGCTGCTGAACTACGACCAGGTCCTGCCGGCGATGCGGCTGATGCTTGACGACAACGCCTACGGGCTGTCGCGCCGCCGCGTCACGCTGTCCACGTCCGGCGTGGTGCCGATGATGGACCGCCTGGCCAGGGACCTGCCGGTCGCGCTCGCCGTGTCGCTGCACGCATCCAACGATGCCTTGCGAGACGGGCTGGTGCCGCTGAACCGCAAGTACCCGCTGGCCGAGCTGATGGCGGCCTGCCGCCGCTATCTGGAGTTCGCCCCGCGCGACTTCATCACCTTTGAATACTGCATGCTGGACGGCGTCAATGACGGCGTCGAGCATGCGCGGGAATTGTTGAAGCTGGTGGCCGACGTGCCATGCAAGTTCAACCTGATCCCGTTCAATCCCTTTCCCGAATCGGGGCTCAAGCGCTCGAACAACGAGCAGATCCGGCGCTTTGCCCAGGTGCTGATGGACGCCGGCATCGTCACGACGATCCGCAAGACGCGCGGCGACGATATCGACGCCGCCTGCGGCCAGCTTGCCGCCGAGGGCCGCGTGCAGGATCGCACCCGGCTTGCCGAGCGCGGCCGCTTCGGCAAGATTCCGCCCGTGGTGGCGGCGCCGGGCGGGGAGGCGCGATCTGCATGAGGCGTCTGCCTGCCGGTCTGCCCGCCGTGGTTCTGGCCGGGCTGGCACTGCTGAGCGCGTGCCAGTCGACCGGCACACCCGGTACCCAGGGCACGCCGGGACAGCAGGCGCCGCAGGCGCGGGACGCCGATCCCGCACCGGCTGCTGCGCATCAGCGCGCCGCGCTGCGGCTGCAACTGGCCTCGCGCTATCTGCAGGCCGGCCAGAGCGCGATCGCGCTCGATGAGGCCCGGCAGGCGATCGCGCTAGATCCGGACCTGACCGACGCCTATCACGTCCAGGCGCTGGCGCAAATGGCGCTGCGGCGGCCCGCCGAGGCCGAGCAAAGCTTTCGTGCCGCGCTGTCGCGCCGCCAGGACGACGGCGACTTGGCGAACAACTATGGCTGGCTGCTGTGCGAGCAGGGGCGCTATGCCGAAGGGCTGGCCCAGCTGCAGCGCGCGGTGACCGCGCCCTCGGCCGGTGGCACAGCCAGGATGCTGACCAGCCTCGGCGCCTGCCAGTTGCGTCAGGGCGATCTGGCGGCCGCGCACCGCAGCCTGACCGCGGCAGTCGCGCAGCCGGCCACGATGGCGGGCGCCTATTCGAGCGATGCCGCCAGCGATGCCGCGACCCATGCGGCCGCGCACACCCAGCTCGGGCTGCTGTATTGGAAGCAGGGCGATCTGCCGCGCGCCCGTGTGGAGGCGGCGCAGGTCAATGCGGGACGCTTCGCCAGTCCGGCCTCGCTGTGGCTGGGCGCCCGCATTGCGCACTGCGAGGGAGACGCGGCCGCGCAGCAGGCATTGCTGACGCAATTACATAAGCGCTTCCCGGACTCGCGGGAGTCGAGCGCATACCAACAAGGAGCATGGGATGAATGAGCACGAGCGCGCCGAGGGCCAGGCCGTCTCGACCAATGCGAGCGGCAGCGCCAACGCGGTCGCACAGGAGATCGGCGCGAGCCTGGCGAAGGCACGCGCGGCCCAGGGGCTGTCGATCCACGACGTCGGCGCGCGGCTGAAGGTGCCGGCGCAGAAGGTCGATGCGATCGAATCCGGCAATGTCGACGCCTTGCCCGATCTGACGTTCGCCAAAGGTCTGATGCGCGCCTACGCGCGCCTGCTGCAGGTCGATATCGACGCGCTGCTGGCCCGGTTCCATGCCCAGGCCGCGCCGCCGGCGCCCGAGGTGGCGATCCGCCGCCAGGGCAGCCTGAACGCGAGCTTCGACGATCGCCGGCGCTTCCGCAGCAGCGGCGCTTCGGCATCGGGTACCGGCGGGCGCTGGGTCTGGCTCGCGCTGGTCGCGGCCGTGGTCTGCGCCGGCGCGCTGTTCGGCGTCGACCATGTCAAGCAATGGCTCGATGCGCGCGAGCAGCAGTTCACGCAGTCGGGCTCCGAAACCGCGGTCGAGTCCGAATCGGGCACCGTAACCGCGGTGCTGCCGCATGTGATGGGCGGTGCCGCCAGCGAGGCACCGGGCGCCGCGACCGGCACGGAAGGCGCCACCGGCACCGGTACCGGTACTGCCAATGCGTCCGCCACGCTGGCGACCCCGCTGGCCCCGGTGACCGGTCCGTCCGCCACCGCGAACGAGTCGGCGCCGATGGCGGCATCGCGAGCGGCGGCGCCTGTCGCGACCGCCACGCCGGCCGCCGGCGAGCTGCAGCTGCGCTTTAGCGCGCCGACCTGGTATGAGGTCCGCGACGCCAGCGGCAAGGTCGTGCTGGGCGGTACCGCCAAGGCCGGCGACGAGGTCGTCGGTGGTGGCACGGCGCCGTACAAGGTCGTGATCGGCAACGTCAAGGGTGTCGCCGCGATGACCCGCAACGGCGAGCCGGTCGATCTGCAGGCGGCCAACCGCAACAACGTGGCGCGCCTGACGCTGCCCTGATTGATCCGTCGGTCCCGAATCGTTCCCGTTCGTCGACCACACGCCAAAGCAACGAGGTAACCCCATGAACGCACAGGCCTGTCTGCCCGTACTGCCCGGATCGCTGCCGCGCCGCCGCGCCCGGCAGGCGCGCGTGGTCTGGGGCGACAACGTGGTGACGATCGGCGGCGACGCGCCGGTGCGCGTGCAGTCGATGACCAATACCGACACCGTCGATGCGGTCGGCACCGCGATCCAGATCAAGGAACTGGCGCGCGCCGGCTCCGAAATCGTGCGCATCACGGTCAATACGCCGGAAGCCGCCGCGGCGGTGCCGGCGATCCGCGACCAGCTCGACCGCATGGGCGTCGACGTGCCGCTGGTCGGCGACTTCCATTACAACGGACACAAGCTGCTGCAGGACCATCCGGCCTGCGCGCAGGCGCTGTCGAAGTACCGCATCAATCCGGGCAACGTCGGCCAGGGCGCCAAGCGCGACACGCAATTCGCGCAGATGATCGAGATGGCCTGCCGGCACGGCAAGCCGGTGCGCATCGGCGTCAACTGGGGCAGCCTGGATCAGGACCTGCTGGCGCGCATCATGGACGAGAACGGCCGGCGCGCCGAACCGTGGCCCGCCCAGAGCGTGATGATCGAGGCGCTGATCACGTCGGCGATCGAGTCCGCGCAGCGCGCCGAGGAAATCGGCCTGCCGGGCGACCAGATCATCCTGTCGTGCAAGGTGTCGCAGGTGCAGGAGCTGATCGCGGTCTACCGCGAACTGGCGCGCCGCTGCGAATATCCGCTGCATCTGGGACTGACCGAGGCCGGCATGGGCAGCAAGGGCATCGTCGCGTCGACCGCGGCGCTGGCGGTGCTGCTGCAGGAAGGCATCGGCGACACGATCCGCATTTCGCTGACGCCCGAGCCCGGGGCGTCGCGCGACAAGGAGGTCCATGTCGCGCAGGAGATCCTGCAGACGATGGGCCTGCGCAATTTCACGCCGATGGTGATCGCGTGCCCGGGATGCGGGCGCACCACCAGTACGGTGTTCCAGGAGCTGGCCGCCAGCATCCAGTCGTACCTGCGCGCGCAGATGCCGGTATGGAAGACCGAGTATCCCGGCGTCGAGGAGATGGATGTGGCCGTGATGGGCTGCATCGTCAACGGTCCGGGCGAGAGCAAGCACGCCAATATCGGCATCTCGCTGCCGGGCTCGGGCGAGTCGCCGGCAGCGCCGGTGTTCGTCGACGGCGTCAAGGTAAGGACTTTGCGCGGCGAGCGGATCGCCGAGGAATTCCAGGCGATGGTCGACGAATACGTGCGGACGCACTACGGCAAGGGGAGCGCGGCGGCCAGTATTGGTCAATGATCGGCCAATGATTGGCCAGTGATCGGCCACGCGCCCCAGCAACAGAATGACAACCATGAACGCATCCGAGAATCCGGCGCCGGCCAACGGCGGCGCCCAGAACCCAGGCAAGGCCCGCGCGCTGCAGGGTGTCAAGGGCATGAACGACATGCTGCCCGCCGACGCCCCGCTGTGGGAACAGTTCGACCAGGCGGCCCGTGCGATGCTGCGCGCCTACGGCTACCAGCAGATCCGCACGCCGATCGTCGAGCCGACCCAGCTGTTCGTGCGCGGCATCGGCGAGGTCACCGACATCGTCGAGAAGGAAATGTATTCCTTCACCGATTCGCTGAACGGCGAGCAACTGACGCTGCGTCCCGAGGGCACGGCAGCGGTGGTGCGCGCGACCATCGAGCACAACCTGCTGTACGACGGCCCGAAGCGCCTGTGGTACACCGGTCCGATGTTCCGTCACGAGCGTCCGCAGCGCGGCCGCTATCGCCAGTTCCATCAGCTCGGTGCCGAGGCGCTGGGTTTTGCCGGCCCCGATGTCGACGCCGAGATCATCCTGATGTGCCAGCGGCTGTGGGACGACCTGGGCCTGACCGGCGTGCGGCTGGAGATCAATTCGCTGGGCCAGGCCGACGAGCGCGCGGCCCATCGCCAGGAACTGATCCAGTATCTGGAAGGCTTCCAGGACATTCTGGACGAGGACGGCAAGCGCCGCCTGTACACCAACCCGCTGCGCGTGCTCGACACCAAGAACCCCGCGCTGCAGGAGATGGCGGCGAACGCGCCGAAGCTGATCGACTTCCTCGGCGAGGCCTCGCTGGCCCACTTCGAGGGCGTGCAGCGTCTGCTGAAGGCCAACAATATTCCGTTCACGATCAATCCGCGGCTGGTGCGCGGGCTGGACTACTACAACCTGACGGTGTTCGAGTGGATCACCGACAAGCTCGGCGCGCAGGGCACGATCGCCGGCGGCGGCCGCTACGATCCGCTGATCGCGCAGATGGGCGGCAAGCCGGCGCCGGCCTGCGGCTGGGCGATGGGGATCGAGCGGATCATCGAGCTGATGCGCGAGGAAGGCCTGGCGCGCCAGGCCGATGCCTGCGACGTCTATGTCGTGCACCAGGGCGAGGCCGCCGCGCAGCAGGCCATGATCGCCGCCGAGCGCATGCGTGACGCCGGTTTCGACGTGGTCGTGCACGCCACCGCGGACGGCAAGAGCGGCAGCTTCAAGTCGCAGATGAAACGCGCCGACGCGAGCGGGGCTTCGCATGCCGTTATCATTGGCGAGGACGAGCTGGCCGCCGGCGTGGTGCAGGTCAAGGCCCTGCGTGCCGCGGACGGGCAGACCGAGAACAACGGCCAGCAGGCCACGGTGCCCGCCGAGGACCTGGTCGACTATCTGGTCGAATCGATGGTCGCCGGCATGGGCGGCGAGGCCGGCGACGACCTTCAATGACGCAGGCGCCGCGCTGATGCGCGCGCTTGCCCGACGACAAACCAACGCGGTTGAAACCACGAGATGGCTTACGATCTGGAAGAGCAGGAACAGCTTGAAAACATCAAGGCATGGTGGCGCCAGTACGGCAACTTCCTGACCTGGCTGCTGATCGCCTGCCTGCTGGCCTTCGCGGCCTGGAACGGCTGGAACTGGTGGCAGCGCAAGCAGGCCGGCGAGGCCGCGGTGCTGTACGAACAGGTGCTGAAGGCCGCCGAGGCCCGCGATGTCGAGCGCACCAAGCGCGCGGCCGGCGACCTCGAGGACAAGTACGGCAAGACCGCCTACGGGCAGATGACCGCGCTGGTCGCGGCCAAGGTGCTGTACGAGGCCGGCGATCTCGCCGGCGCCAAGAGCCAGCTGCAATGGGCGGTCGATCACGGTGATGGCGAGTACCAGCACCTGGCGCGCGTCCGGCTGGCCGGCGTGCTGCTCGACGAGAAGGCCTACGACCAGGGGCTGGCGCTGCTGAAGAACGAGCCGCCGAGCCCGTTCGTCGCGCTGTATGCGGACCGCCGCGGCGATCTGCTGGCCGCCCAGGACAAGCGCGACGAGGCGCGCGCGGCCTACCGCCAGGCGCTCGACAAGCTCGGCGTCGACGAGGCCGGCATGCGCCAGATCATCCAGTTCAAGCTGGACGCCCTGGGTACCGCGTAAGCAGGGCCGCCGCCACCGATGCACCGGCCCGGCCGCTGCATCGGCCGTGCTCCATTGCTGACAGAACGCTCCCCATTTCGCTTCCCACCTTTTTTCAGGAACGCAACCAGATGATGTCGATGCCCAACGGCGCTGCCCGGATCTCTCGCCCTGTTCGCTTGACCCAGGCGCTCGTCGTTGCCTGTGCCACCGCCCTGGCTGGCTGCTCGCTGTTCGGCAAGGCCGACAAGAATCCGCCGGCCCAATTGCAGCCGGTCACGCAGACGCTGACGGTCAAGGAAGCCTGGCGCGCCAGCGTCGGGAAGAGCGGCCCGTATTCGCTGCAGCCGGTCGCGGTCGGCGACAAGGTCTATGTGTCGTCGCACGGCGGCGACGTGATGGCGCTGGACGCCACCAGCGGCCGCACGCTGTGGAAGGTCGACACCGACGTCGACCTGACCACCGGTCCCGGCAGCGACGGCAACGTGACCGCGGTGGCGGGCGAGAAGGGCGTGGTGTTCGCCTTCGATGCCAGCGGCAAGCAGCTGTGGAAGAAGCAGATCAATGGCGAGATCCTGTCGTCGCCGCTGGTCGGCCATGACCTGGTAGTCGTGCGCACCACCGATACCCGCGTGCTCGGCCTCGATGCGCAGACCGGCGAGCGCCGCTGGATCTACCAGCGCGCGCAGACGCCGCTGAACCTGCGCGCCGCGATGGGCATGGTGTTCGCCGGCGACGGCATCGTGATGGGCTTCCCCGGCGGCAAGCTGGGCGTGCTGGCCCCGTCCAATGGCGTGCTGCGCTGGGAGAGCACGATCTCGTATCCGAAGGGTGTGTCCGAGATCGAGCGGCTCAACGACGTGACGGGCCTGCCGATGATCAACGGCCGCCAGGTCTGTGCGACGACCTTCCAGGGCCGCATCGCCTGCCTGGAACTGGCCAACGGCCAGCCGCAGTGGGGCAAGGACTTTTCGTCGCCGGTGGGCCCGACCCAGGACGACGTGTCGTTGTTTGCCGCCAACGAGAATTCGGTGGTCTATGCCTTCGACCGCCAGAACGGCAACGAGCGCTGGCGCAACGAGCAGCTGCGCAACCGTCCGCTCGGCATGCCGCTGGCGCTGGGCCGCTCGGTGGTGTTCGGCGACTTCGAGGGCTACCTGCATTTCCTGTCGCGCGAGGACGGCAAGTTCGTCGCGCGCGTGCGAGCCGGCAGCAGCCCGATCACCGCCGCACCCGTGGTGGCCGGCCAGACCCTGGTGGTGCAGAGCCGAGGGGGCGACGTCTACGGCTATATTCCGGATTGAAGCGCTGACCGAAACAGGGCGGCCGCCACGGCGGACGTCCTGCCGGCAACCGCGCGCTCACCTGTCGGTGCGCGCGATCGCCGGACCCGACAGCATGGCCGACCCGCCGCAATGGCGGTGTCGGCCGCATGCGTCATGCGGGCCATGGCCCGCGACTTGATTTCACCCGACAGGATTGCCGGCCCGGCGCGTTGCGCCAGGCTGTCGGACCAACCTGATTCTTTGGAGGCATGCCCGGCGCACCGCGCCCGGCGTGGCCCTCCACGATTTGCATGAAACCAGTGATCGCACTCGTCGGCCGCCCCAATGTGGGCAAGTCGACGTTATTCAACCGCCTGACCCGCTCGCGCGACGCGCTGGTCGCGGACCTGCCGGGCCTGACCCGCGACCGCCATTATGGCGAGGGGCGTGGCGCCGACCGTCCGTATATCGTCATCGATACCGGCGGCTTCGAACCGGTGGCCAAGGAAGGCATCGTCGCCGAGATGGCCAAGCAGACCCGGCAGGCCGTGGTCGAGGCCGACGTCGTGATCTTCATCGTCGACGGCCGCCTGGGCCTGGCGCCGCAGGACCTGGTCATCGCCGACTATCTGCGCAAGACCGGCCGCCGCGTGATGCTGGCGGTCAACAAGGCCGAGGGCATGAAGTACACCGCGGTCGCGGCCGACTTCTACGAGCTCGGCATGGGCGACCCCTATGCGATCTCGGCCACCCACGGCGACGGCGTGCGCGAACTGGTCGAGGAGGCGCTGGAGGCCGCGGTCGAGCAGCGTCCCGAGCTGGCCGAGCCCGAGGACCAGAACACGCGCGGCACCAAGATCGCGATCGTGGGCCGCCCCAACGTCGGCAAGTCGACGCTGGTCAATACGCTGATCGGCGAGGAGCGCGTGATCGCGTTCGACATGCCGGGCACCACGCGCGATGCGATCTATGTCGAGTTCGAACGGGGCGGCAAGCCGTACACGCTGATCGACACGGCCGGCCTGCGCAAGCGGGGCAAGGTGTTCGAGGCGATCGAGAAGTTCTCGGTGGTCAAGACGCTGCAGTCGATCGCCGATGCGAACGTGGTGGTGCTGCTGCTGGACGCCCAGCAGGACGTGTCGGAGCAGGACGCCCATATCGCCGGCTTCATCGTCGAATCGGGACGGGCGCTGGTGGTCGGCGTCAACAAGTGGGACGGGCTGGACGGCCATACCCGCGACCGGATCAAGCACGATCTGCAGCGCAAGCTGCAGTTCCTCGATTTCGCCAACTTCCATTTCATCTCCGCGCGCGAGCGCACCGGCATCGGCCCGCTGCTGCGCTCGGTCGATGAGGCGTACGCCGCGGCGATGCTCAAGATGCCGACGCCGAAGCTGACCCGCGTGCTGCACGACGCGGTGGCCTTCCAGCAGCCGCGCCGCGTCGGCGCGACTCGCCCGAAGATGCGCTACGCGCACCAGGGTGGTTCCAATCCGCCGATCATCGTCGTGCACGGCAACTCGCTGAACGCGGTGCCGGAAACCTATCGGCGTTTTCTGGAAGGGCGTTTCCGTGCGGCCTTCAATCTGAAGGGAACACCGCTTCGAATCGAATTTCGTACGAACAAAAACCCGTACGCGGACTCGAAGGATTGAGTCGGAAAAGGCGGCCAGATGGGGGCGCCGCAGCCCCGTCTGTGGCGCCGAAGTTTCGTTTGCGTTCGTTTGGAACTGCGGCTAAATTCACACTAGCGGGAGCCCCCGCTGGTTGATGCCGGCCTGGTACCGTTTTGACTTTTTTTGACGCGATCTTGCGTCGTCCGACTTGAAACCGGGGATATCGATCCCCATCATTGATCACTAAATCTATAAATTTGGAGTGTGCCATGAGCAACAAAGGGCAATTGCTACAAGACCCGTTCCTGAACGCGCTGCGCAAGGAGCACGTGCCGGTTTCCATCTACCTCGTCAATGGCATCAAGCTGCAAGGTAATATCGAATCGTTCGACCAATACGTCGTCCTGCTGCGTAACACGGTGACGCAGATGGTCTACAAGCATGCAATTTCCACTGTCGTTCCCGCGCGCGCGGTCAATTTCCGCGTCGACGACTCCGCGGAAGGCTGATTCCGACGCCGCACGTATTTCCCGCCGCGCGCACGCGCGGCAATCACGCTCCGACGCCGCGCCAGCGCCATCCGGTGCTGGCGCGGCATCGTTCTTTGTATCGTCGTGTTTTGCGGAGCGCGCCTTCCTGTTCCTGATCCCCGTTTTTTCCCGCGCCGCTGTGCGCCCCGAGCTTGCAACCTAGAGCGACTTCCCCCTCCGAACCCACCCGCGCCATTCTCGTCGGCGTCGATTTCGGCAAGCACGATTTCGAAGAGAGCCTGAGCGAACTGGCGTTGCTGACGTCCACCGCCGGTTCCACGCCGGTGCACACCCTGACCGGCAAGCGTTCGCGTCCGGACCCGGCGCTGTTCATCGGCTCGGGCAAGGCCGAGGAACTGAAGGAAGCGGCCGACGCGCTCGACGCCGACGTGGTGGTGTTCAACCACGCGTTGAGCCCCGCGCAGCAGCGCAATCTCGAACGCTTTCTGAACCGGCACGTGATCGACCGCACGGGCCTGATCCTCGATATCTTCGGCCAGCGCGCGCAGAGCCACGTCGGCAAGGTGCAGGTCGAACTGGCCCAGGTGCAATACCGCGCCTCGCGGCTGGTTCGCGCCTGGAGCCACCTGGAGCGGCAGAAGGGCGGTATCGGCATGCGCGGCGGCCCCGGCGAGCGCCAGCTCGAACTGGACCGCCGCATGCTGGACGACCGCGCCAAGCGGCTCAAGACGGATCTGTCGCGGCTGCAGCGCCAGCACAGCACGCAGCGCCGTGCCCGCGCGCGCAACGAGACGCTGAGCATTTCGCTGGTCGGCTATACCAACGCGGGCAAGTCGACGCTGTTCAACGCGCTGACCAAGGCGCGCGCCTATGCGGCCAACCAGCTGTTCGCGACGCTCGATACGACCTCGCGCCGTCTCTATCTGGATGGCCTGGGCAATGTGGTGCTGTCCGATACGGTCGGCTTCATCCGCGACCTGCCCACGCAACTGGTGGCGGCGTTCCGCGCCACGCTGGAAGAGACCGTGCATGCCGATCTGCTTCTGCATGTGGTCGATGCCGCCAGTCCGGTGCGCCACGAGCAGATCGAACAGGTCAATCGCGTGCTCGCCGAGATCGACGCGGCCGACATTCCGCAGATCGTCGTGATGAACAAGATCGACGCGGCGCCCGAATTGCTCGAGCACGGTCCCCGCATCGAACGCAACGAGGACGGCGTGCCGGTGCGCGTCTACATCAGCGCGCGCGACGGCATCGGACTGGACGGCTTGCGCGATGCGATCGTCGATGTCGCGCGCTGGCTGGCCGAGCGGCCGGCCGCGCCGGACCCCGCCGACCCGCGGCTGCAGGACCTGCACGAACGCCGCCAGTGGGAGGGCGATGGTGCCGATGGTGCCGATGGTGCCGATGGTGCCGATGGTGCCGATGGGGCCGATGGGGCCGATGGGGCCGATGGGGCCGATGGGGCCGATGGCGCCGAGTTTGCCGATTCCGGCGCCGATGCCCGGCCGGATGCGCAAGACGCCAATCCGCATTCGGAGCCCGATCCGGACCCCGATTCGGACCGCAGTCCGGACCCCGGTTCGGACCCCCAGGCACGGGCCAATCGTCGTCTTCCCGATCGCGACGCCGACTGATGCGGGCGGCGCCATGCGCCGCCTTCGGCATCAAATGAGCAAAAGTGGCGTCGATGGCTGCTAGAATCCCCTCGTTACAACTTTCCCGGAACCGTGCCCTACATGCCCCAGTTCTCCCGGACCTCTGATACAAGCCTTGCCCGAGGCGCCCGTCGGCCGAGCAGCTGGCAGCGTCTGCGCGCGATCCTGTCGCTGAACGATCCCCGCTGGGGCCGTGGCGACAAGGACGACGAGGACAAGGATGGGCGCGACGGCGGACGCGACAACGGCCGTCAGAACCAGCGCCCGCAGGACGGTCCGCCGGACCTGGACGAGCTGTGGCGCGACTTCAATCGCCGCCTGAACAGCCTGCTGGGCCGCAAGGACAACGGCGGCGGCAACAACAACCAGAACTTCGGCGGCGGCACGCGTACGCCGGGCAAGGGATCGGGCATCGGTGCCGGCGTCATCGCGGTCGCGGTGATCGCGATCTGGCTGGCCAGCGGCTTCTTCATGGTGCAGGAAGGCCAGACCGCGGTGGTGCTGCAGTTCGGCAAGTTCAAATACACCACCGGCCCCGGCATCAACTGGCGCATGCCGTGGCCGATCCAGTCGGCCGAGATCGTCAACCTGTCGGCCGTGCGCTCGGTCGAGGTCGGCCGTTCGACCTCGATCAAGGACAGCAATCTGAAGGACTCGTCGATGCTGACGCAGGACGAGAACATCATCGACGTCCGCTTCACGGTGCAGTACGACATCCAGGACGCGACCGAATTCCTGTTCTTCAACAAGACCGACCGCGGCGGCGACGAGGAACTGGTGACGCAGGCCGCCGAGACCTCGGTGCGCGAGATCGTCGGCCGCAACAAGATGGATTCCGTGCTGTACGAGAACCGCGAGCAGATCGCCCAGGGCCTGGCCAAGTCGATCCAGGCGATCCTGTCGGCCTACAAGACCGGCATCCGCGTGATCTCGGTTAACGTGCAGAGCGTGCAGCCGCCCGAGCAGGTGCAGGCCGCCTTCGACGACGTCAACAAGGCCAGCCAGGACCGCGAGCGCGCGATCAGCGAAGGCCAGGCCTACGCCAACGACGTGATTCCGCGCGCCCAGGGTACTGCCGCGCGCCTGGCCGAGGAGGCGCAGGCCTACAAGGCCCGCGTGATCGCGCAGGCCGAGGGCGATGCCTCGCGCTTCCGCCAGGTGCAGAACGAGTACGCCAAGGCGCCCCAGGTCACGCGCGACCGCATCTATCTGGAAACGATGCAGCAGATCTACGCCAATACCAGCAAGGTGCTGGTCGATACGAAACAGGGCAACAATCTCCTCTACCTGCCGCTGGACAAGCTGATGGCGCAGTCGCAGGGCGATTCCCGCGGGATGGCGGGCGCGGTGCCGCCGCCGGCCACGCCGGCACCGGTGCCGGACGCCAGCGCCGACACGCGTTCGCGCGAAGCGCTGCGCAATCGCGATCGCGATTCCCGTTGAGGAGAGAACCGAGATGAACCGACTGATTTCCTATGCCATCGGCCTCTTCATCGTGTTGGCGATTGCCTCCTCGATGGTGTTCGTGGTCGACCAGCGGCAGTACGCCGTGGTGTTCGCCTTCGGCGAGATCAAGCAGGTGGTGCGCGACCCCGGCCTGCATTTCAAGCTGCCGCCGCCGCTGCAGAACGTGGTCTTCATGGACCGCCGCCTGCAGACCATCGACGTGGCCGCCGGCGAGCGTTTCCTGACCGCCGAGAAGAAGAGCATGATGGTGGACTGGTTCGTCAAATGGCGAATCACCGATCCGCGCAAGTTCTTCGTCGCCTTCGGCGGCAACCTGCGCGGCGCGCAGGACCGCATGACGCAGCGGATCGATGCCGCCGCGCGCGAGGAGTTCGGGCGCCGCACCGTTGCCGAGGTGGTCGCCGGCGAGCGCGACAAGGTCATGCAGAACATCCGCAACAGCATGACCGAGTACGGCCAGTCGGTCGGCGTCGAGATTCTTGACGTGCGCCTGAAGCGCGTCGACCTGCTGCCGGCGATCAGCGAATCGGTCTACCGCCGGATGGAAGCCGAGCGCAAGCGCGTCGCCAACGAGCTGCGCTCGACCGGCGCGGCCGAGGGCGAGAAGATCCGCGCCGACGCCGACCGCCAGCGCGAGGTGGTGCTGGCCGAGGCCTATCGCGAAGCGCAGAAGATCAAGGGCGAGGGCGATGCCCGCGCCTCGCAGATCTACGCCGACGCGTTCGGACGCGATCCGCAGTTCGCGCAGTTCTGGCGCAGCATGGAAGCCTATCGCAACACCTTCCGCGACAAGCGCGACGTGCTGGTGCTGGAGCCGGACTCCGAGTTCTTCCGCTACATGCGCTCGTCGGGCGGCGCGCAGACGGCGACCCGCCGCTAGCGAGCGTGCCGGCCTCCGCAGTGCGACAGCCCGGTCTTCGGTGAGTGCGTCAATGCGGTAGTCCGCTGTGCCCGAACCCCGGCTTGCCGGGGTTTTGTTCGCTCGCAGGACGGTGCGCCATCGGCGCCGTCCGCTGACCGATGCCCCTTTTGTGCGAGCCGCCCGCGCCCGGCCCGCGATCCACACGAATCTGAGAAGCACCATGTCCAACCACTGGCTCCTGCCCGAGAACATCGCCGACGTGCTGCCGTCGGAGGCCCGCAAGATCGAGGAGCTGCGCCGCCGCATGCTCGATCTGTTCCGCACCTACGGCTACGAGCTGGTGATGCCGCCGCTGCTGGAATACATCGAGTCGCTGCTGACCGGCACCGGCCACGACCTGGACCTGCGTACCTTCAAGCTGGTCGACCAGCTGTCGGGCCGCACCATGGGCCTGCGCGCCGATATCACGCCGCAGGTCGCCCGCATCGACGCGCACCTGCTGAACCGTCCCGGCGTGACGCGGCTGTGCTATGCCGGCAACGTGCTGCACGCGCGCCCGGCGGGCTTTCACGCGACGCGCGAGCCGATCCAGGTCGGCGCCGAGATCTACGGCCATGCCGGTCTCGAGGCCGACGTCGAGATCCAGAACCTGATGCTGGCCGCGCTGCAGTCGGCTGGCCTGGGCGAGGTGCGGCTGGACCTGTGCCACGCGGGCATCGTCGCGGCGCTGCTCGACGGCCTGCCGCCGGCGCGCAGCAACGAGCAGGCACTGTTCGATGCGCTCGAGAACAAGGATGTGCCGGGCCTGCGCGAGCTGACCACCGGATTCCCGCAGGTCGAGCGCGACGCGCTGCTGGCGCTGCCGACGCTGTACGGCGGCCCCGAGGTGATCGAGCGGGCCCGCGCGGTGCTGCCGGCCAGCCCGGCCATCGGCCGCGCGCTGGACGAGCTGGCCTTCCTGGCCGGCGAGGTGCGCGGCGCCACGGTCAACATCGACCTTGCCGATCTGCGCGGTTACCACTATCACAGTGGAGTCATGTTCGCCGCCTACGTGGCGGGCCTGCCCAACCACGTTGCCCGCGGCGGCCGCTACGACAAGGTGGGCGAGGCCTTCGGCCGCGCGCGTCCGGCCACCGGCTTTTCGCTGGACCTGCGCGAAGTGGCGGCGCTGTCGCCGGTCGAGGTGCGCGCGCTGGCGATCTTCGCGCCGTGGGACGCCGATCCCGCGCTGCGCACCGCGATCGCGGCGCTGCGCGAGGGCGGCGAGATCGTGATCCAGTCGTTGCCGGGCCACACGCACGAGCTCGACGAGTTCAATTGCGACCGCCAGCTGGTGCGCGACGGTAGCCGCTGGGTGGTGGTGCCGCGCTGAGCGCCGGTTCGCCCGACTGAGCGGTTCTCCCCGCAAAATCGGGGATCGGCCCGCAACAAGAGTAGAATACGTTTTTAACCTTCTGACCAGTTCAACATGTCCGCTTCAGCAGTAAGCCAGGGACGCAACGTCGTCGTGATCGGCACCCAGTGGGGTGACGAAGGCAAAGGAAAAATCGTCGATTGGCTTACCGATCATGCAAAGGGCGTGGTGCGGTTCCAGGGTGGCCACAATGCCGGCCACACGCTGATCATCGGCGGCAAGAAAACGATCCTGCGGCTGATCCCGTCGGGGATCATGCGCGAAGGCACCGTCTGCTATATCGGCAACGGCGTGGTGCTGTCGCCCGAGGCGCTGTTCCGCGAGATCGAGGAACTGGAAGGGGCCGGCCTGCAGGTGCAGAACCGCCTGCGCATTTCCGAAGCGGCCACGCTGATCCTGCCGTACCACGTGGCGATCGACAAGGCGCGCGAGCTGCGCCGTGGCGCCGGCAAGATCGGCACCACCGGCCGTGGCATCGGCCCGGCCTATGAGGACAAGGTGGCCCGCCGCGCGCTGCGCGTGCAGGACCTGTTCGATCCGCAGCAATTCGCCGAACGCCTGCGCGAGAACCTGGACTTCCACAACTTCATGCTGACCCAGTACCTGGGCGCCGAGGCGGTGGACTTCCAGCAGACGCTGGACGAGGCGCTGGCCTATGCGCCGCGCCTGGCGGCGATGGTCGCCGACGTGTCGGCCGAGCTGTACGCGGTCAACGCCGCCGGCCAGAACCTGATGTTCGAGGGCGCGCAGGGCACGCTGCTCGACGTCGATCACGGCACCTATCCGTTCGTGACCTCGAGCAACTGCGTGGCGGGCGCCGCCACCGCGGGCGCCGGCGTCGGTCCGGGCCGGCTGCACTACATCCTGGGCATCACCAAGGCCTATTGCACCCGCGTCGGTGCGGGCCCGTTCCCCAGCGAGCTGTACGACAACGACAATCCGCGCCGCCAGGATCCGGTCGGCGTGCGCCTGGCCAATGTCGGCAAGGAATTCGGCTCGGTCACCGGCCGCCCGCGCCGCACCGGCTGGCTCGATGCCGCCGCGCTGAAGCGCTCGGTGCAGATCAACGGTGTGTCGGGCCTGTGCATGACCAAGCTGGACGTGCTCGACGGTCTCGATACGATCCGCCTGTGCGTCGGCTACACGCTGGACGGCAAGCAGATCGACATGCTGCCGCGCGGCTCGGACGCCGTGGCGCGCTGCGAGCCGATCTACGAGGACTTCGCCGGCTGGAACGAATCGACGTTCGGCATCAAGAGCTGGGACGCGTTGCCCGAGGCCGCGCGCCAGTACCTGAAGCGCATCGAGGAAGTGGTCGGCATCCCGATCGACATGATCTCGACCGGTCCGGACCGCGACGAAACCATTCTGCTGCGCCATCCGTATCTGGTCTGATTCGGTGATCTGATCCGGCGCGAGCCGCGGCAAACCGCGGCCTTCGATGGAATGACGGCCCGCGCAAGCGGGCCTTACTGTATCCCGCGCACGGGAACCCCCTATTACAAAGCAGCGACGAAGAGCAAGCGATGACCCTGCCCCAGAACGATGACGAAAACCTGTGGATCTCGTGGGACGAATACCACCGGCTGATTGCCCGCCTGTCACTGAACGTGCACGAGTCGGGCTGGCGTTTCGACAAGATCCTGTGCCTGGCGCGCGGCGGCCTGCGCGTCGGCGACCAGATGTCGCGCATCTTCGACGTGCCGCTGGCGATCCTGGCCACCAGCAGCTACCGCGAGGCGGCCGGCACGGTGCAGGGCGATCTCGATATCGCGCAGTACATCACGATGACGCGCGGCGAGCTCAGCGGGCGCATCCTGCTGGTCGATGATCTGGTCGACTCGGGCGTGACGCTGGAGCGCGTCGGCCGCCATCTGCAGGAGCGCTATCCCGCGGTGACTGAAGTCCGTTCGGCGGTGCTGTGGTACAAGGCGTGCTCGAAGGTCAAGCCCGACTATCACGTCAGCTTCCTGCCGACCAATCCGTGGATCCATCAGCCGTTCGAGGAATACGACACGCTGCGTCCGCACAACCTGGCCGCCTGGCTCAAGCGCGGCAAGCGGGCAGAGGGCGAGGGCGGTCAGGGCTGAATTTTTTGACCGGTTCAAACCACCCCCTCTTCCCAACCCTCTCCCCCTGAGGGGGAGAGGGAGAACCCAATCGGCGCGAATCGACGCTTGTCGGTTTTTTTTCCCCTGAGGGAAGAGGCGAACCCAATTGGTTTTCTACCCCTCCCGCTTGCCGGAGAGGGGCCGGGGGAGAGGGCAGCGCACCTGTTGCGTTTCTCTTCAATACCCCACCGTAAACCGCTCGCGCGAATGCGCGTGCCGCTCCAGCTCGTCGACCAGCGCGACGGCGAAGTCCTCCATCGAGATCCAGCTCTTGCCGTTGGCGTCGGCCAGCAGCTCGTCCTTGCCGACGCGATAGCTGCCGGTGCGCTGGCCTGGCTCCAGCAGCGCGGACGGTGACAGGAAGACCCAGTCCAGCTCGTTTTCTCCCCGCAGCGCATTCAGGAAGCCGCGGCCGGCCAGCGCCTCGTCCTTGTAGGCCGCCGGAAATTCAGGCGTGTCGACCAGCTGCACGCCGCGTGCGACATACAGACTGCCGGCACCGCCGACCACCGCCACGCGCTTGACGCCGGCCTGGCGGGCCAGTCGCAGCAGCGGCTCGGGCCCCGCCTGCGCGAAGCGCACCGCGCTGACCAGGGCGTCATGACCGGCCAGGGCCGGCGCCAGCTTTGCGGTATTGGCCCGATCGGCGATATCCGCGTCCAGCCGTTTCAGGCCTGGACGATCCGCCAGCGTGCCGGCGTGGCGAGCGATGGCGGTCACGGTATGGCCGCGGCGTAGCGCTTCGTCGGCGATGCGGCTGCCGACGCGTCCGGTGGCACCGAGGATGGCGATTTGCATGATGGAACTCCTTCACAGGTTGGCTTCGTGAGGAAGCAAAGAGAGATTCGCATATGAAACTACTTTGGTTACATATGCGGACAAAAAATATGCGGACAAAAAATCAGCGCCGCCGCGCGCGCGCCGATCGCTCGACGTCGGCCAGCATGCCGGCGATCGTCGTTTGCGCCAGGTTCTCCTCCATCGCGGCCTGCGCCCGGTCGGTGATGCGGGTCAGCGCGCCGGTGATCTCGCGCCCGACCATGCAGGCCGGATTCGGTGCGCCGGCATGCAGCCCGATCACGCTGTCCGACTCCACCGCGCGGAACACATCGCGCAGCGTGATCGTGTTCGCGGCCCGTGCCAGCGAGGCGCCGCCCGCCGCGCCCATCGCGGTGCAGACCAGTCCCGCCTGCGCCAGCACGCCGATCAGACGGCGAATCAGCGCGGGATTGGTGCCGACGCTGCCGGCGATCAGCGACGAAGGCAGCGGCTCGTCGGCGCTGGCCAGCAGGGTCAGGATATGGACGGCAACGGCGAATCGGCTGCTGGTGGACATGGCGGAGAACGAATAAGTGAAACCATCGTAGTTACATATAATCCGACTGTCAACCGCGGCGGAAAACGATGGAGGGAAGGGCGCCGGGCGATCGGCGGGCGATCGGCGGGCAAGCGGCCGGCAAGCGATGCAGACACGAACTCGACAGAATGCCGGAAGCGCCACTGAAGCTGATACACTGCGCGTTGATGCCGAGGCGCGGCGATGACGGTCGTGCCCGGCGCAAGGGGCGGCGCAGTCGCGCGTCGGTTCGGCCGGTTGGTTTGGTCGGTTCGAGCGGTTGCCAGCGCGCCGCAAGCAGTGAAAGATGGTCGTCGGCCGCGCAAGGTCGGCACATGGTCGGAATTCGTCGGGACGCGATCCCGGGGATCCGGGGCAACCGGCGCTCGCGGCGCCGAACTGGAGCGCCAATGGCCCGATCAAAGCAGAACGCGCAAGCGATCCGGATGGAAACGCAGATGCACGCGGGAAAGAAAAAACCCGCAGCGCCGGAAAGCGATGCGGGTTTTTTGATCTGGTGCCCAGGAGAGGACTCGAACCTCCACAGTGTTGCCACCGCTAGGACCTGAACCTAGTGCGTCTACCAATTCCGCCACCTGGGCAGGTGTCGAAACAACCGAAGCGCTCATTATAGCGACGACAATCGATTTGTCAAATCCTCTTTAGAAGAAATTGAATCAGAACAACTATCCGATCCCGAGTCGGGAAGAAATCCTCGGCGTCCTGCGTACCTCCGGTTCGCCACTGTCGGCCGGCGACATCGCCAAGGCCCTCGCCGTCACGCGCAAGGAGCATGACGGCTTCCAGAAAAGGCTGGCCGCGATGGAACGCGACGGCCAGATCGAATTGAACCGCAAGGGCCGCTACGAGCTCGCCCATCAGCCCAATTTCGTGGTCGGCCGCGTGCAGGGCCACCGTGACGGGTTCGGCTTCCTGATCCGCGACGACGGCGAGGACGATATCTTCCTGCCCGAGCGCGAGCTGCAGAAGGCGATGCACAACGACCGTGCGCAGGTGCGCGTGATCGGCTACGACCGCCGCGGCCGTCCCGAAGGGCAGATCGTCGAGATCGTCGAGCGGGCCAACCGTTTCGTCATCGGCCGCCTGCTCAGCGAGGGCGGCGTGCTGGTGGTGGCGCCCGAGGACAAGCGCATCAGCCAGGACATCCTGATCCCGCCGCGGGCGCAGGGCAAGGCCAAGGTCGGCCAGGTCGTCAGCGTCGAGATCGTCGAATATCCGGACCGCTATGTGCAGCCGGTCGGCCGCGTGGTCGAGGTGCTGGGCGAGATCGACGACCCCGGCATGGAGATCGAGATCGCGGTGCGCAAGTACGGCGTGCCGCATACGTTCTCGCCGGGCGCGCAGAGCGAGGCCGCCGCGCTGCCCGACGAGGTGCGCGAGGCCGACCTGGACCACCGCATCGACCTGCGCGACGTGCCGCTGGTGACGATCGATGGCGAGGACGCGCGCGACTTCGACGACGCGGTCTATTGCGAGCCGGTCAAGATCGGCCGCGCCAAGGGCTGGCGCCTGATCGTCGCGATCGCCGACGTCTCGCACTACGTGCGTCCCGGCACGCCGCTGGACGCCGACGCGCTCGACCGCGCCACCTCGGTCTACTTCCCGCGCCGCGTGATTCCGATGCTGCCGGAGAAGCTGTCGAACGGCCTGTGCTCGCTGAACCCGCTGGTCGACCGGCTGTGCATGGTCTGCGATGCGGTGATCACCGCCAAGGGCGAACTGAAGGCCTACCAGTTCTATCCCGCCGTGATGCATTCGGCCGCGCGCCTGACCTACAACGAGGTCTGGGCGGTGCTGTCCAACACCAAGGGTCCGGAGGCCCACAAGCGTGCCGAGCTGGTGCCGCATCTGCAGAACCTGTACGAGCTGTACCAGGTCCTGCTGAAGGCGCGCCGCGAGCGCGGCGCGATCGACTTCGACACCACCGAGACCTATATCGTCTGCAATGCGCAGGGCAAGATCGAACAGATCCTGCCGCGCACGCGCAACGACGCGCACCGGCTGATCGAGGAATGCATGCTGACCGCCAACGTCTGCGCGGCCGACTTCCTCGAGCGCTTCAAGCATCCGGCGCTGTACCGGATCCACGCCGGCCCCAGCGAGGAAAAGCTCAAGGCGCTGCGCGAGTTCCTGAAGACCTCGGGCCTGTCGCTGGGCGGCGGCGACAAGCCGCAGGCCTCCGACTACGCCGAGGTCATGGACAAGATCAAGGCGCGTCCCGATGCGCCGATGCTGCAGACCATGCTGCTGCGCTCGATGCAGCAGGCGGTCTACAGCCCGGACAACATCGGCCACTTCGGCCTGGCTTACGAGGCCTACGCCCACTTCACCAGCCCGATCCGGCGCTATCCGGACCTGCTGGTGCACCGGGCGATCAAGGCGGTGCTGGCGCACACCAAGTACCAGCCGGCCTTCGCTCCGGGCACCGCGCTCAATACCGCGATCTCGCCGAAGGCCCGCCGCATGCAGGCCAAGGACGAGGCCGCGCGCGCCGAGAAGATGGCCGGCCGCGCGCGCCGCAACGAAGCGGTGTGGGACGAGCTCGGGCTGCATTGCTCGGCCAACGAGCGCCGCGCCGACGAGGCCTCGCGCGACGTCGAGGCCTGGCTCAAGTGCTACTTCATGCGCGACAAGCTCGGCAACGAGTTTGCCGGCACGGTGAGCGCGGTGACCTCGTTCGGCATCTTCGTGCAGCTCGACGAGCTGTATGTCGAAGGGCTGGTCCACGTGACCGAGCTGGGCAGCGATTACTTCGAGTACGACGAGGCGCGCAACGAGTTGCGCGGCCAGCGCACCGGCATCCGCTACCGGCTGACCGATCGCGTGCGCGTGCAGGTCTCGCGCGTCGACCTCGACGCCCGCAAGATCGATTTCCGCCTGGTGCAGGAGCCGTCGGCCAAGAGCCTGCGCGCGCGTCCGACCACCGAGCCGGCGCCGCATGTGCCCGCCGCGCATGCGCTGCCCGCGCGCAAGAAGGGGCGCCAGCTGGCGGCGCTGCTGGGCGGCACCTCCAAGCCCGAGGAGTCGTTCGACGAAACGCTCGATCGCGTGTTCGAGGAGCAACCGGTGTTCGAGGCGGTGATCACGCCGATCAAGGGCAGGCCGGAGGGCGGTACCGCCGGTAGTACCGGCAAGCCGTCCAGGCGCGCGGCCAAGCCCAAGCCGGCCGGCGCGGTGGCCAGGACGGCGGGCAAGGAAAGCGGCAGGGCGGGCGGCAGGGCGGGCGACAAGACCGCGGCGAAGTCGACCGCCAAGCGGGCCGGCAAGGCCGCCGGCAAGACGGCACGCAAGACCGCGTCGAAGAAGTCCACGCGGACGCGGTGAGCCAGGCGGGCGGTGGCGCATTGACCGCCGCTGCCTCTCCCCCGGGCCCCTCTCCCGCAAGCGGGAGAGGGGAGCAATACGGAAGCAAGACGGCGCGCCATCCGCGAGTGCGCCTCGTGCGAACGCCGCGATTTCCATAGGCCGCGCCCCCCGCAAGGCGCCGCCGTATGCAGACCTCACTCTCCTCTCCCGCAAGCGGGAGCGGAAAGCAAGGCGGTCCCCTCCGACTGCCGCTCATGCGGATGCCGTGAGCGTTTCCATCAGATTGAGCCCCGCATCGCGCCGCCGCATGCAGACCTCACTCCCCTCTGCCGCAAGCGGGAGAGGGGTGGGGAGAAGGGTGGGGGGAGGGCAAGCTCGGACGGGTACAATCCCGCCCATGGCCAAACAAAAACTTCTGATCGGCTTTCACGCCGTCACCGCGCGCCTGCGCCAGGACGCGGCCGGCGTTACCGACGTCTATATCGAGTCCAACCGGCGCGATCGCCGCATGCAGGACTTCATCCGCCTCGCCGAGGGACTCGGCGTGCGTCTCCATCCGGTCGATGCCGAACGCCTGCGCGGCATGGCGGGCACCGACCGCCACCAGGGCGTGGTCGCCCGCGCCGAGGACGTGTCGCTGGCGCTCAATCTCGACGAACTGCTCGACGGCATCGAAGGCACGCCGCTGCTGCTGGTGCTCGACGGCGTCACCGACCCGCACAATCTCGGCGCCTGCCTGCGCGTGGCCGACGGCGCCGGCGCCCATGCGGTGATCGCGCCCAAGGACCGCAGCGTCGGCCTGAACGCGACGGTGGCCAAGGTGGCCAGCGGCGCGGCCGAGACCGTGCCCTACATCACCGTGACCAATCTGGCGCGCACGCTGCGCGAACTGCAGGAGCGGGGCATCTGGGTGGTCGGTACCGCCGACGGCGCCGAGCGCACCGTCTACGACATCGACCTGAAGGGCCCGACCGCGCTGGTGATGGGCGCCGAAGGCGAGGGCATGCGCCGCCTGACCCGCGAGACCTGCGACGAGTTGGTGTCGATCCCGATGGCAGGCGGCGTCGAGAGCCTGAACGTGTCGGTCGCCAGCGGCGTCTGCCTCTATGAAGCGGTGCGCCAGCGCCGCGCCGTGGCGCGTTGAGCGGACGGTTCAATGAAGGGGGCGCGATGCTGATCGATGCCGCCGACCTGGCCGAGGCGCGGCGGCGCATCGCCGCCGCCAACGACATCCTGGTGCTGACCGGGGCCGGCATCTCGGCCGAGTCGGGCGTGCCGACCTTCCGCGATGCGCTGACGGGCCTGTGGGCCCGTTTCGATCCCGAGGAACTGGCCACCGAGGAGGCCTACCGCCGCCAGCCCGGCCTGGTCTGGGACTGGTATCAGCATCGCCGCGCGCTGGTTGCGGCGGCGCAGCCCAATCCCGCGCATCATGCGATCGTCGCTTTGGCCGCGCAGAAGAAGGTGACGCTGGTCACGCAGAACGTCGACGGCCTGCACCAGCGCGCCGGCAGCCCCGACGTGATCGAGCTGCACGGCAACCTGTTCGCCAACAAATGGCTGGACGGCTGCGGCCGCTGCGAGGCCGCGCCGGACGACGGCCGCAGCCCGCCGCGCTGCATCCATTGCGGCGCGCCGATGCGGCCCGGCGTGGTGTGGTTCGGCGAGGACCTGCCGCGCGTGGCGCGCTACCGCGCCGAGCATGCGGCGCAGACCTGCGATCTGTGCCTGGTGGTCGGCACCTCGGGCATGGTCTATCCCGCGGCCGGTCTGCCGGGCCTGGCCAAGGACCATGGCGCCGGCGTGATCGTCGTCAATCCGCAGCCGTCGGCGCTCGACGCGACCGCCGACCTGGTGCTGGCGGCACCGGCCGGCCAATGCCTGCCGATGCTGTGGGACGGGGCGGGCGCCTGACGCAAGGCCCGGCAGGCCCGCGGAGCCGCGCCCGCGCCCGTCTTCAGGAGAACGTCTCGGCGATCAGCCGTTCCAGCTTGATGGCATCCGCCGCGAACGCGCGGATGCCCTCGGCCAGCTTCTCGGTGGCCATCGCGTCCTCGTTCAGCTGCCAGCGGAAGGCCGGCTCTTCGCAATGGACGCGCGCGATATGGCCGGCCTGCGCATCGTCGACCGACAGCTTGCGCTCGACCGGCGCGGTGCTGGCCGCCAACTGCTCCAGCAGCTCGGGGCTGATCGTCAGCAGATCGCAGCCGGCCAGCGACAGGATCTGGTCGGTATTGCGGAAGCTCGCGCCCATCACCTCGGTCTTGTAGCCGAAACGCTTGTAGTAGTCGTAGATCTGCCGCACCGAATGCACGCCCGGATCGGCGTCGCCGCTGTTGGCGTCGGGATTCCACTTGTCGCCGGCCTGCTTGCGGTACCAGTCGAGGATGCGGCCGACGAACGGCGAGATCAGCTGGGCGCCGGCCTCGGCGCAGGCGACTGCCTGTACCAGCGAGAACAGCAGCGTCATGTTGCAGCGGATCCCCTCGCGCTGCAGCACCTCGGCGGCGCGGATGCCTTCCCAGGTCGAGGCGATCTTGATCAGCACGCGCTCGCGCGGCACGCCGGCGCGTTCGTACAGCGCGATCAGGCGGCGTGCCTTGTCGACGGTCGCGGCGGTATCGAAGGACAGCCGCGCATCGACCTCGGTCGACACCCGGCCCGGCACGATCTTCAGGATCTCGCCGCCGAAGGCGATCAGCAGCGCGTCCATCACGGCATCGACGCCGGCGTCGTGATGATCGCGCACGGCCTTCTCGAGCAGCGGCCGGTATTCGGGCTTCTGCACGGCCTTCAGGATCAGCGACGGATTGGTGGTGGCGTCCTGCGGCGTGTACTGCTTCATCGCCTGGAAGTCGCCGGTATCGGCCACCACGGTGGTGAACTGCTTCAGTTGCGCTAGCTGGTTCATGATGATTGCGTCGGACGGGAAAGGAATCGGAACGGGGCTGCCGCAGCGGGGCTGCATCGGTGCCGCATCGGTCCATTGTACCGGCCCATTGTGAGACCCCTGGCGGCCCGGGCGCAATCCGTTACACTACGCGGTTTCCGCAACCGACTTTTCCGGCGCCGCACCGTACCGCACTCGTCCGCGGCGGCGCCGAAGGCAGCAGGCAATGACTCAGGATGAACTGAAGGCGCAGGTGGCGCAGGCCGCCGCGGACTATGTCGAGAAGGAAGTCCCGGAAGGGGCGGTGCTCGGTGTCGGCACCGGTTCGACCGCCAACCTGTTCATCGATGCGGTGGCGCGCTTCAAGGACCGCTTCGCCGGCGCGGTATCGAGCTCCGAGGCTTCGACGCGCCGCCTGCAGCAGCACGGCTTCAAGGTGCTGGACCTGAACGAGGTCGACGAGATTCCGGTCTATGTCGACGGCGCCGACGAGATCGACGCCAGCGGCGCGATGATCAAGGGCGGCGGCGGCGCGCTGACGCGCGAGAAGATCGTTGCCTCGGTGGCGCGCACCTTCGTCTGCATCGCCGACGCCAGCAAGCTGGTCGGCGTGATGGGCCAGTTCCCGCTGCCGGTCGAGGTGATCCCGATGGCGCGCGCCGCGGTGGCGCGCCAGCTGGCGGCGCTGGGCGGCCAGCCGCGCCTGCGCATGACCAGGGAAGGCGGCATCTACAAGACCGACAACGGCAATGTGATCCTGGACGTCAGCGGCTTGGCCATTGGCGATCCGAAGGGCATGGAGCAGGCGATCAACCAGCTGCCCGGCGTGGTGACCGTGGGGCTGTTCGCACTGCGCGGCGCCGACGTGCTGCTGCTGGGCACGGCCGACGGGGTGCGGCGCACGGATTTCTGAGCCGATTCGTCAGCCCGCATAAACGACAAAGGCGCCAGGAAACCTGGCGCCTTTTTCTTTTCTCCGCTCGCGGGAGAGGGGCAGCGGAGAGGGCATTGGGCGGTCGTTATGCCGCAGCGGCTCGAAACCACCCCCTCGCCCCGACCCTCTCCCCCTGAGGGGCAGAGGGAGAACACCTACGGGATGTCGACGGCTGCAGCCGACTCAAGCCTGCGGCGGCACATACCCCGCCGCCTGGTCCGCGCCTTCGCCGAAGAAGTACTTCTCGGTCTGCTTCAGCAGATACTGCCGCGCACGCGCGTCGGCCATGTTCAGGCGGTTTTCGTTGATCAGCATGGTCTGGTGCTTGAGCCAGCCGGCCCAGGCCTCCTTCGACACGTTCTGCCAGATCTTCTTGCCCAGTTCGCCGGGCAGCGGCGGGAAATCGAGGCCCTCGGCCTCCTTGTTCAGCTTGACGCAATGGACCATGCGGGCCATGGGGAACTCCTTCTATCGTTCTGTTCGTGTGATCGCGGTGCGATGTCGTGGCGCGTTCGTCCGGCGGCCATTGTAGCGAAGCGGGCGCGTCCGCCGCGCGCCGCCCCTACCGCCCTTACAGTTTCTTCATCAGCACCATCGACTTGCGCTGCCAGTTGTACAGCTTGCGCTTGTCCTCGGGCAGGTCGTCGACGCTGGCGCGCACGAAGCCGCGCTTCAGGAACCAGTGCTCGGTGCGGGTCGTCAGCACGAACAGCCGTTCCAGCCCCAGCGCGCGGGCGCGCCGCTCGATGCGCTTGAGCAGCCGTTCGCCGTCGCCGGTGCCCTGGGCCTCGGGCGACACCGTCAGGCAGGCCATCTCGGCCATGCCTTCGCGCGGATACGGGTAGAGCGCGGCGCAGCCGAACAGCACGCCGTCGTGCTCGATCACCGAGAAGTTGGCGATGTCGCGCTCGATCAGATGGCGGCCGCGCGGCACCAGCGTGCCGTCCTGTTCGAGCGGCGCGATCAGCTGCACGATCGCGCCGACGTCGTCGAGCGTCGCCTCGCGCAGGCTCTCGAGGTCGGTGTCCGACACCATCGTGCCGACGCCGTCGTGCAGGAACAGTTCCAGCAGCACCGAGCCGTCCATGTCGAACGGGATCAGGTGCGCGCGCGGCACGCCGCCCTTCAGCGCCTTGACCAGATGCTGCAGGTAGTAGGCGACGTCGGGCGGCAGATGGTTGTTCTGCAGCCGTTCGACCGCGGTGCGCAGCGACATCTCCGGCATCAGCTTGCCGACCGGGTCCAGCACGCCCGGCACCTCGGTGATGAAGATCAGCTTGTCGGCCTTCAGCGCGGTCGCGGTCGCGCTGGCGACATCTTCCATCGACAGGTTGAAGGCCTGGCCCGTGGGCGAGAAGCCGAGCGGCGACAGCAGCACGATCTTGCCGTGCTGCAGCGACATGCGTACCGAGTCGCCGTCGATCTTGCGAACGAGACCGGTGTGCTGGTAGTCGGTGCCCTCGACGATGCCGACCGGGCGCGCGGTGACGAAATTGCCGGACACCACCGACAGCTGCGCCCCGGCCATCGGCGTATTGGGCAGGCCCTGGCTGAAGGCGGCCTCGATATCGAGACGCAGTTCGCCCGACGCTTCCTTCGCGCATTCGAGCGCGGCGTTGTCGGTGATGCGCAGGCCGTCGACGAAGCGCGACTCGACCTGGCGCAGCGCCAGCTGTTCCTCGACCTGCGGACGCGAGCCATGGACCAGCACGATCTGCATGCCCATCGCGTGCAGCAGCGCAACGTCGTTGACCAGCGCGTTCAGCATGCCGGCCTTGACCAGCTCGCCGCCGAAGGCGATCACGAAGGTCTTGCCGCGGAAGGCGTGGATATACGGCGCGACCGCGCGCAGCCAGTCGACGAACTGCTGGCGGTCCGGTCCGGGCGCGGCGCGCTCGGGCGTGGCCGGTGCCCTCGGCACGCTCGGCACATCGGCAGGGGTGGGGGGAACGGCCACGGTCGCAGCCGGAGGATCGAGCGCGTCGGCGGCGGGGTCGGGCAGGGGATCGCCGGCGGCGTCGTTGTGCGTGCCGGCTGTCGGGGTCGTGGCGGTTCTGGCGTTCATGGCGCGGATTATAATCCCCGCCAATGTCCGAACAACGCCCCGTCCCACCCGCAGCCCCGCGCCGCAGGCCGTCCCGACCGCAGTCCGCACGCCAGTCCCAGGGCCCATCGAAGAGCCGCTCCCAGGGCTCGTCCCAGGGTCCGACCGAAGACCAGGCTGAACGCAAGCCCGAACGCAAGCCCGAACGCCGCTTTGAAGGCCGGCCCGCGCGCCGCGCCGTGCTCGCCAATCCGCTGCCGCCGATCACCTTCCCTGAAGCGCTGCCCGTCTCGGCACGGCGCGACGAGATCGCGCGCGCGATCGAGCAGCACCAGGTGGTGATCGTCTCTGGCGAGACCGGCTCGGGCAAGACCACGCAGCTGCCCAAGATCTGCCTGTCGATCGGCCGCGGACCGGCGCGCGCCGATGCCGCCGGCGGCGAAGGGAAGGGCGAAGAGCATGGCGAAGAGACGGGCGAAGACCAGGGCAAGGACAAGGACGGTCAGCCCCGGCGCCGCGGCGGCCTGATCGGCCATACCCAGCCGCGCCGCATCGCCGCGACCTCGACCGCCAAGCGCATCGCGCAGGAGCTGGGCTCGCCGGTGGGCGAGCACGTCGGCTACCAGGTGCGCTTCAACGACACGATGTCGCCCGGCGCGTCGATCAAGCTGATGACCGACGGCATCCTGCTGGCCGAGACGCAGACCGATCCGCTGCTGCGCGCCTACGACACGATCATCATCGACGAGGCGCACGAGCGCAGCCTGAACATCGATTTTCTGCTGGGCTACCTGAAGGAGATCCTGCCGCGCCGCCCGGACCTGAAGGTGATCATCACGTCGGCGACGATCGACGCGCAACGCTTCGCCGAGCATTTCGGCAGCGGCGGCAAGCCGGCGCCGGTGATCGAGGTCAGCGGGCGGCTGTATCCGGTCGAGGTCCGCTATCGGCCGATCGCCGACGAAGGCGGCGCGAACCAGCGGGGTGACAAGGGCGACAAGGGCGACAAGGGCGACAAGGGTGCCAGGGCCGGCGATGGCCCGGCGAAGGCGGCCCAGGCGCGCGAGCGCGACCTGTACGACGGCATCGTCGACGCGGTCGACGAGCTGAGCCGGCTCGGCCCCGGCGACGTGCTGGTGTTCCTGCCCGGCGAGCGCGAGATCCGCGAGGCCGCCGAGGCGCTGCGCAAGCACCATCCGCCGCACACCGAGATCCTGCCGCTGTTCGCGCGGCTGTCGGTGCAGGAGCAGGAGCGCGTGTTCAAGCCGTCGAACGCGCGCCGCATCGTGCTGGCCACCAACGTCGCCGAGACCTCGCTGACGGTGCCCGGCATCCGCTATGTGGTCGACACGGGCCTGGCGCGCGTCAAGCGCTATTCGTATCGCAACAAGGTCGAGCAGTTGCAGATCGAGCCGATCTCGCAGGCGGCCGCCAACCAGCGCGCCGGCCGCTGCGGCCGCGTCGCCGACGGCGTCTGCATCCGCCTGTACGACGAAGCCGATTTCGCCGCGCGCCCGCGCTTTACCGATCCCGAGATCCTGCGCTCGTCGCTGGCCGCGGTGATCCTGCGGATGAAGGCGCTGCGCCTCGGCGCGATCGAGTCGTTCCCCTTCATCGAGCCGCCGCTCGGGCGCGCGATCGCCGATGGCTACCAGCTGTTGCAGGAGCTCGGCGCGGTCGACGAGGCCAATGCGCTGACGCCGCTCGGCAAGCAACTGGCGCGCCTGCCGCTGGACCCGCGCGTGGCCCGCATGATCCTCGCCGCGCGCGACCAGCATTGCCTGCGCGAGGTGCTGATCATCGCCAGCGCGCTGTCGGTGCAGGATCCGCGCGACCGGCCGCAGGAGGCGCAGGAGGCCGCCGACCAGGCGCACCGCAAGTTCATGGACGAACGCTCGGAATTCCTCGGCTGGGTCAAGCTGTGGAAGTGGTTCGAGGACGCGGTCGCGCACAAGAAGAGCAATCGCCAGCTGCAGGACCAGTGCCGCGCCAACTTCCTGTCGCATCTGCGGCTGCGCGAATGGCGCGACGTCCATTCGCAGCTGCTGACCACGGTCGCCGAGCAGGGCTGGAAGCTCAACGACAGCGAGCCGACCTACGAGCAGGTCCACAAGGCGCTGCTGACCGGTCTGCTGGGCAATATCGGCCAGAAGCTGGACGAGGCCGACGGCCGCGGCCGCGAGTACCTTGGCGCGCGCGGCATCAAGTTCCACCTGTGGCCGGGCTCGCTGGTGGCGCGCAAGATGGGCCGCTGGCTGGTCGCCGCCGAGCTGGTCGAGACCAGCCGGCTGTTCGCGCGCACGCTGGCGCGCATCGAGCCGGACTGGCTCGAGCAGGTCGGCCGCCATCTGCTGAAGGTCAGCTGGAGCGATCCGCACTGGGAGAAGAAGGCCGGCCAGGTGCTGGCGATGGAGCGCGCCACCCTGTACGGGCTGACGGTCTACCAGCATCGGCGTGTGCACTACGGCCCGATGAATCCGCGGGAGGCGCGCGAGCTGTTCATCCGCCGCGCGCTGGTCGAAGGCGAGTTCGATACGCGGCTGCCGTTCTACGCGCACAACCAGCGGCTGGTGCGCGAGATCGAGAACCTCGAGCACAAGGCGCGCCGGCAGGACGTGCTGGTCGACGACGAGCTGATCTACGCGTTCTACGACCGCCATATCCCGGCCGACATCCATCAGCAGACGCAGTTCGAGCAGTGGTACCAGAAGGAGAGCGCGGGCGACCGCAAGCTGCTGTACCTGAACCGCGAAGAGCTGATGCGGCACGAGGCGGCCGGCATCACCACCGACCTGTTCCCGAAGACGCTGAACGTCGCCGGCGTCGACATGGGTTTGAGCTACCACTTCGAGCCCGGCAGCCACCGGGACGGCGTCACGCTGACGGTGCCGCTGTACGCGCTGAACCAGGTTCGGCCCGAGCGCGCCGACTGGTTGGTGCCCGGCATGATCAAGGAGAAGGTGCACCTGCTGCTCAAGTCGCTGCCGCAGAAGCTGCGCCGCCACTGCGTGCCGCTGCCCGACTATGCGGCGGGCTTCGTCGAGCGCCGGCCATTCGGCGAGGGCGAGCTGATCGACGTGCTGATTGCCGATGTCCGCGAGCAGACCGGCACGATGATCCGGCGCGCGGACTTCAAGCTGGAGACGCTGCCGGCCCACCACTTCATGAACTTCAAGGTGGTCGACGAGCACGGCCGCCAGCTCGACATGGGCCGCAACCTGGCCCAGCTGCGCGCCGAACTGGGCGGGCAGGCGCAGCAGTCGTTCCAGAGCCTGGTCGCGCGCGAGGCGCCGGTCGCCGAGGCGGCGCAGTACGAAGGGCTGACCGGGTGGACCTTCGGCGAGCTGCCGGAGTTGCTGGAGATCCGCAAGGGCAACCGCACGCTGTTCGGCTACCCGGCGCTGGTCGACCGCGACACCCACTGCGACGTCGAGGTGTTCGACGACCCGCAGGAGGCCGAGCGGCTGCACCATGCCGGGCTGCGGCGGCTGTTCGCGCTGCAGCTGCGCGAGCAGGTCAAGTTCGTGCAGAAGAACATCCCCGGCCTGTCGCAGATGGCGATGCAGTACATGACGCTGGGCACGCAGGACATGCTGCGCGACCAGATCGTGACGCTGGCGCTCGAGCGCGCCTGCATGCAGGCGCCGCTGCCGCGCAACGAGGCGGAGTTCGCCGCGCGCAAGGAGGAGGGCCGCGGGCGGCTCGGCCTGCTGGCGCAGGAGATCGCCCGGCTGGCGGGCACCATCCTGGCCGAGTACGCGGCGCTGCCGCGCAAGCTGCTGCAGGCCAAGCCCTTCGCCGCCGCCCACGCCGACATGCAGGCGCAGTTGTCGCAGCTGATGGGCAAGCATTTCCTGGCCGAGACGCCGTACGACAGGCTGGTGCATTTCCCGCGCTATCTGAAGGGCATCGCGATGCGGATCGACAAGCTCAAGGGCGATCCGTCCCGGGATACCCAGCGGCAGCAGGAAATGGCGCCGCTGCTGCAGCAGTGGCAGCGCGCGGACAAGCAGCGGCGGCAGGCCAGGGGCGGCGAGGACGCGCGGCTCGAGGAATTCCGCTGGATGCTGGAGGAGCTGCGCATCGCGCTGTTCGCGCAGGAATTGCGAACGCCAGTGCCGATGTCTGTCAAGCGTCTGCAGAAGGTGTGGGAGTCGATGCAACGGTAGGGCGGGTGGCGCACGATTTTGGCGCGCCCGGTCATCGAAACGGTGGGGCTCGACGTTAGAATGCGTGGGCCTTGGCGGTCGCATTATCCGGGGGCAACCGGACCCTCCGGACCGTGCCCTTCCGCCTGATCCGTTTCCTTGTTCCTACCTTTCGCCGACCGTTCCGAACGGTCCGCCAACCGTTCCGTTCGCCGTGTCTATGCCCGCCTTTCGCCGTGTCGTCGCTGCCTGTCTGACCTGGGCCTGTCTTGGCGCGGCGGCATTGCCAGCCCTGTCGGCCCATGCCGAAGTCGTCGTGGTACTTAATTCGGGTGACGCAAGCGTTACCCTGATCGACCGCGACAGCCAGAAGGTGCTGGAGACCTTTCCGGTGGGCAAGGAGCCCCATCACCTGATCGCCACGCCCGACGATCGCTCGCTGATCGTCGCCAACGCGGTCGGCAACGACCTGGTCTTCCTCGATCCGGTCAGCGGGCGGGTCCAGCAGCGCGTGCCGGACATCGACGATCCCTATCACATCGGCTTCTCGCCGGACCAGAAATGGTTCGTCGTCACCGGCAACCGGCTCGACCGCGTCGACCTGTACCGCTGGGACGGGCGCGCGCTGAAGGCGGCGAAGCAGCTGCCACTGGGCCGCACGCCCAGCCATATCGCCTTCACCGCCGACAGCCGCATCGCCTTCGTGACGCTGCAGGACTCGAACGAGGTCGCGGCGATCGACCTGCCGACGCAGACGCTGCTGTGGCGCATGGAGGCCGGTTCGGCGCCGGCCGGTATCTGGATCACGCCGGACCAGCGCTATCTGCTGGTCGGCATGACCGGCGCCGACTATGTCGCCGTGATCGACTGGCGCACGCGCGCGGTGGTCAAGCAGATCCAGACCGGCAAGGGCGCGCACAACTTCCGCGCGCTCGGCGACAAGCGCCATCTGCTGCTGACCAACCGCGTCTCCGGCACCATCAGCATCCTGGACCAGCAGACGCTGACCAAGGTCGGCGACATCACCGGCCTGCCGCCGGGACCGGACGACATGGAACTGGCCGCCGACGGCAAGACGCTGTGGGTCACCTTCCGCTGGGCCCGGTCGGTCGGCGTGATCGACGTGCCGAGCCGCAAGCTGATCAAGACCATCCGCGTCGGACGCTCGCCGCACGGCATCTATTTCCGCACGCGGGCGCCGCTGTATTGACGGGGGCGGTATGAGGCTAGGGAACCTGCTGCCGGTATCGATGCTCGCGGTTTTGTCCCCTCTCGCGTCCAGCGGGAGCGGGGCGGGGGAGAGGGCAAGCGGCGTGGGCTATGTCACCGCCGCCGGAAACCACCCCCTCTCCCCGACCCTCTCCCCCCTGGGGGGGAGAGGGAGGACCCCATCGTCAATCGAGAAACGCCGCGCCGGACGCAGTCGCACGATTGCCGCGTTGTTGACGTCCTGGCTGACGGTCATGTCGCCCACCGCCGATGCCGCGCCCGACGACTGCCGTGCCGGCACGCTGTACCTGACCTTCGACACCGGCAGCATGAGCCAGGCGCAGCTGATCGCCGACGTGCTGCGCCGCCAGCGCGTGCGCGCGACCTTCTTCCTGGCCAACGAGCCGACCGTGCGCGGCGACCATTCGCTCGATCCCGGCTGGGCGCCGTACTGGAAGGCGCTGGCGGCCGACGGCCACGTATTCGGCTCGCACACCTTCGACCACGTGTACCTGCGCAGCACGCGCGGCGGCAAGGTCGTGATGCGGCCGCAGTTCGGCCCGAAGGCCGGCCAGGACATCGCAATGGACCAGGCCGCCTTCTGCGCCGAACTGGACCGCAGCGCCGCCGCGCTGCAGCGCCTGGCCGGGGTCGGCATG
>NZ_AMPR02000100.1:0-9266 GCF_000307735.3 Cupriavidus sp. HPC(L)
GATGGCCATCGCCGCGATCGCCGACGTGGCGATGCTGTTCGTGCGCTGCGGCAACGGCGGCATCAGCCACCATCCGACCGAGACCATGACGGTCGAGGACGCCGCGCTCGCCGCGCGCGTGTTCAGCGATTTCGTCGAACACTTCAGCGCCCGTCCTTGACTTCGGCCCTTGCCGGCCGCCCTGATTCCGAACACATTCCCGCGCCGAGCGCGCCCACAAACGACAAGCGAAGAGCCATGACCGCACGAGACAACATGAATCCCATGCAAACCACGCTGACCAACTTCATCGACGCGCATCGTCCCGCGCAGGAGGCCTTCCTCGCCGAGCTGGTCAAGGTGCCCTCGGACAACCCGCCGGGAGATTGCGACGCCCACGGGGCGCGCGCGCGGCAGCTGCTCGAAGGCCTGGGCTTCCAGGTCGAGGCGCACAAGGTGCCCGACGAACTGGTCAAGGCCGCCGGCATGATCAGCGCCATCAACCTGATCGTGCGCAAGACCTTCGGCAATGGCGGCCCGACCATCGCGATGAATGCGCACGGCGACGTGGTGCCGCCGGGACTGGGCTGGACCAAGGACCCGTACGGCGGCGAGATTGCCGACAGCGAACACGGCCCGGTGATGTACGGCCGCGGCGTGGCGGTGTCGAAGTCGGATTTCGCGACCTACACCTATGCGGTGCTGGCGCTGATGGAAGCGGAAAAGCAGGGCGCGAAGCTGAACGGCACCGTCGAGCTGCAATTCACCTACGACGAGGAAACCGGCGGCGACATCGGCCCGAAGTTCCTGCTGGACCAGGGCCTGACCAAGCCGGACTACGCGATCTCGGCCGGCTTCTCGTACGGCATCACGTCGGCCCATAACGGCTGCCTGCACGTCGAGGTCACCGTCAAGGGCAAGCAGGGCCATGCCGCGATGCCGCATACCGGCGTCGATGCGATCGAGGCCGCGACGCACATCCTGCAGGCCGTCTACGGCCTGCGCGCCGAACTGGCGACGCGCAAGTCCAAGGTGCCGGGCATCGACACCGCGACGCTGAACGTCGGCCTGATCAAGGGCGGCATCAACACCAACGTGGTGCCCGACCTGGTGACGTTCCGTATCGACCGCCGGATGATCCCGGAAGAGATCGGCTTCGACGCGGAAGGCGAGATCCGCGCGGTGGTCGAGAAGGCCGCCAAGGACCGCCCGGGCATCGAGGTCAAGGTCGAGCGCATCATCCTGGCCGAGCCGCTGTCCGAACTGCCGGGCGTGGAGAAGCTGATCGGCGCCCTGAAGAGCCGCGCCGAGGAAGTGTTCGGCGTCGACATCCCGGTGCACGGCGTGCCGCTGTACACCGACGCCCGCCACTACACCAGCCGCGGCATCCCGACCGTGCTGTACGGCGCCGGCCCCCGCACGCTGATGGAAGCCCGCGGCCACAACTCCGACGAAAACCTGCGGCTGAACGACCTGAACCGGGCCACCAAGGTGGTGGCGCTGGCGTTGTCGGATTTGATGAGCTGATCGAGTTCATCCGCCGAGTAGCGATGTAGCGCGCTACCGAGCGTATGAATTGGCGACTGCACCCCAATGTTGGCCGCGCTCCAACATTGGGGTGTTTTTCTGTGGCATCCCTCGGCCGCCGGCAATCGTCCACCGCGGGCGCCTGGTAGGCCGGTGAAGTCTTGCGTCAAATGACCATCAAATGACGATGGCAGACCTATGTCGTTGATTTTTATAGGAAACATAACGCAGCGGCGCGGCCGGGGTGCCCTTGGGGTCAAGCACCGATCAAATTAGCGTTACGCCCAGAAAGGCACATATTTCATGTACTTGCGCCCTGCAGACTCGTCGTGGGCGCGGATCATTCCCGCTTCGACGGCTTCCTTGATGAGCCGCGACGCCACTGCGCTGTCGTGTGTTTCGATAGCGAAGCGCTCGCGCAGCGACGCGTTTGTCATCGAATCTCTCTGTACATATCGAAGGCAGGCATGCAGATAGCACGCCCGTATCCGATCGTTCCGATCCATTTTCGACAGGTTCCGATGGGCAAAGAGCGTAGCCCGTGTGTGGTCGGACACGATCGCAAACTCCGGCGCCGGCAACTGGTACACCTCCGATTGATGGACGACCTTATCCACGCCACTGCCCCGTTCCTCGCAAATGCCGAAGCGGCGCATCATGGATGCGAGCCTCTCGTTTCTCGAGCGCGGGGGGTATCCAGAAAGCGTTGGACATCGACTAGCGGCGTACCGGGATTGGTGATCTCAATTCGATCGCGAAAGATCTCCACCATCGGGCCAGCACCGCCGACCGCGAAGTCCTGGTGAATCAATGCATTGACAAGCAGTTCCCGGATGGCCAGTGCTGGATACATCGGCACATCTTTTCGCAGCGCGCTACCGATGACTTCCTTGCCGGGCAGCAGGGCGCCGATATAGCCGATCAGCGCCTGAAAACCGGCCGCATAGCCTTTCTCGCCAATCTGCTCGCGCAACGTGGCGATACGGTCATTGTCCCGATACGCGACGACTCGTACGGCCTTGCGTCGCAGACTGTGAAAGTCATCGATTCGTCTGGCAAACAGGACACCACCCAAGTGAGTGATATCCCATCGACCATTGTTGCGTCGGATCAGATCCTCCGCTCTCAAGCGCTCCAGAATCGAAGCTCGACCATCCGGTAGCGGTGTACCGGTCAGTTCGAAATAAATCGGATAGTCGAGCAGGGTAAGGACGTCTTCGTCGGTCGCACCGGCATGCGCGACCATGACTTCGAAGTGGGTATCGTCGAAGATGCGCCAGAGCGCGCGCTCTTTCTCCGGGAAGTCCCTGAGCTTCTTCTTTATCGAACCGATCCTGATGTACTCGTTATGCCGAAACTGAACGGGATGGCGATACGCGCGACCGATTTCAAGGAGGACGACTCGCTTTCCGTCGATTTCGGTCTCCAGAAATCGAAACGAGATTTTGGGATTGAGTAACCGAAGCAACCAGCTCTCGAGCTCTTCGTTTCCTACCTTTGCTTCCCGAGGGGCAAAGTCGGTACCGACGATGCAGTGAGTCTCGTTGTCAACGCCCCAAATGAGATAGGCGTGCGGTTTGTTCGCGAGCGCAGCAGAGTTGGACAACGCGGACAAGTACTCGCCGATCTGTTCCGCATCCGCACGGTTGCGCTTGAATTCAAGCCATTCTGTTTCGACCGGCAAGGAGCAAAGCTCGCGAACAAGCGCAATGAAATTGTCTGAGTGGTACGGTGGATTCATGACGACGCCAGGGAAGGAGGCTGCTTGGGGCCGGACCGGTCGGTCGCCCGCAGCGTATCGAGCGATACTCCCCCTTGCTGTCGTGAATCGACGAATTCTGATGCCTTGCGTCAGGACGACAAGAAACATGCGGACCATGGCGGCGGCAATGCCGACCAGGAACCGCGGGCCGGGCTAACGGCCAGAAACTTGGCCATCCGGCAACGCCGTCGCACCCGGCCCCAACGCCCTCTGCATCAGCGCCGTATCGATCCACTGTCCATGCTTGAACCCGACCGCCTCCAGGCGGCCGGCCATGCGGAAGCCCATGCGTTCGTGCAGCGCGATCGAGCCGTTGCCTTCGCCGCCGGCCGGGCAGGCGATCACGGCGACCATCTGGCGCCAGGGGCCGTTCTCGCAGCGGGCTAGCAATGCGGCGAGCAGGACCGCGCCGATGCCGCGGCCGCGGTGGCGCTCGTCCAGGTAGATCGAGTCCTCGATGGTGTGGCGGTAGGCGCTGCGCGTGCGATAGCTCGACGCGTAGGCGTAGCCCGCGATCACCGGGCGGCCGTCGATCTGCAGCTCGGCCACCAGATAGGGCAGCCCCTTGGACAGCACGGCGGCGCGGCGTTCGCGCATTTCATCGAGCGTCGGCGGGACTTCCTCGAACGAGGCTCGGCCGTGCAGCACGTGGTGGGTGTAGATCGCATGGATCGCCGGGAGATCGTCGTCAGCGGCATCGCGCACGGTCGGCGCGGCAAGGGTGGCCTGGTTCGTGGTCATGGCGTCTGCAGTGGTACGGAAGGGAACGCGCGGCGTACCGGTTCGCCGGCGCTGCTTGTATAGTCCGTCGTGTTCGAAGATGACAACGTTTGTGTTTCGAGGTGACGGACCGATGATCAAGATTTACCACAATCCGCGCTGTTCCAAGTCGCGCGACACGCTGGCGCTGGTGCAGCAGGCCGCCGAACGCCTGGGCGAACCGGTCGAGGTGGTCGAGTATCTGAAGACGCCGCCGACGCTGGCCACGCTCAAGCAACTGCAGGCGCTGCTCGACGTGCCGGTGCGGCAGATGGTGCGCGACAACGAGGCGATCTACGCCGAGCTCGACCTGGCCGATCCGGGGCTCAGCGATACCGAGGTGCTGCAGGCCGTCGCCGATCATCCGATCCTGCTGCAGCGGCCCATCGTGGTGCGCGGCCAGCGCGCGGCGATCGGCCGGCCGCCCGAGAGCGTCGCCGCGCTGCTTTCCTGAGCCCCAAATAGAAACCGGCCTCCGCGTGGAGGCCGGCCCGGTGCTGGAGGCGCGGTAGCTTCAGGCGGGTCGTTATTGGACACCCAGCCAGTGCATGGCCTCCTGACCGAAAGCGATGGCCGCCAGGACGATCAGCAGCAGGACCAGCGCCACGGTGCTGACGTAGACCGTGGCCTTGGCGATGTCCGCTTCATCGTCAGCGGGGTGGGAGTGGGCGACACTGCGCGCGTGCGGTGGCCGGTGCAGCCGTTCGGCCAGATGCCGCCAGTGAAGATCGGGATGGAAACGCATGATCGACACCTCCTCGACAGGAACGCGCGTCAGGCGGTCTTGACCAAAGCGGCGGACCGCCATGCATGGCGAGGCCGCCGCAGTTGCGCACGGCGCGGCGTCGGAACGGCCATGCACGCTTTTACTATAGGCGATGGCGGCATGGCGGGCGCCGCGGCGTGGCGCGGACGCGACCTAAGGGTCAACCCTGCTGTGCGAGGTCGTCGGGCGGCGCGGAGGTGTCGCCGGGTTCGGCGGGTTCGGCGGGTTCGGCCGGTTTGGCCGGTTTGGCCGGTTCGGCGGGTTCGGCGGGTTCGGCGGGGGGCTGCGGGGCGATCGCGGCGAGGGCCGCTTCGCGCTCGCGCAAGGCGGCCAGCATGTTGCAGAACAGCGCGCCCTGCTCGTGCGCATCGTCCAGCGCGACATGCGTATGCGGCAGCGGGTCCTTCCACGCGTCCGGCAGCGCGGCCTTGACGGTGCGGCGGTAGCGCAGGCCCGTCAGCGAGAAACCCAGTGTCTTGATGTCGAGCGCGGCCCAGCCGAACGGCGAACGGCCGGCGAAGCGCATCATGTACCAGAACATCCAGGTGAAATCGAAGCCGGCGGGAAAGGCCACGAACACCGGCTTTCCGGGCAGGCTCTCGACCCATTCGACGTAGCGCACCAGCGCCTGCTCGGGCGGCTGCAGGTCGCGCCGGCACGCGGCCCAGGCCTCGGGCTCGGTCTCCCACCATTTCATCTGCACCGGATGGCCGACCGCGCCCGGCAGCGTTTCCAGATTGGCCGAGAAAGTGCCGAGCACGGTCTTGTCGGCCAGCATCGCCACCGAGGCGAACGACAGCATCGAATGCGGACCCGGGATCGGACCGTCGGCCTCGACGTCGGTGCTGACGTAGATTTCGGGGCGGGTGTCGGGAGCCTGTTGCCTGGCCATGGTCGGATGCGCTGTTAACCCACGTTGATCAGATGATCGGCGACGAAGGGGTTGTCGCGCCGCTCGTCGCCGAAGGTCGAGACCGGTCCGTGGCCGGGCACGAAGGTCACGTCGTCGCCCAGCGGCCACAAGTTGGTACGGATCGAGCGGATCAGGTCGGCGTGGTTGCCGCGCGGGAAATCGGTGCGGCCGATCGATCCGGCGAACAGCACGTCGCCGACGATCGCCACACGGTGCGGCCGGGAGAAGAACACCACGTGGCCGGGCGTATGGCCAGGGCAATGGTAGACCTCGAGCGTTTCGTCGCCGAACTGCACCGTATCGCCCTGATCCAGCCAGCGATCGGGCTCGAACACCTCGGCGTGGCCGAAGCCGAAGCGCTGGGTCTGCTCGGGCAGCTGGTCGATCCAGAACTGCTCGTCGCGATGCGGCCCCTCGATCGGCACGCCGAACTCGCGCGACAGCGCGGCGGCGCCGGCGCAGTGGTCCAGATGGCCGTGCGTCAGGAAGATCTTCTCCAGCGTCACGTCCTGTTCCTTCAGCGCGGCGTGGATCCGGTCCAGATCGCCGCCGGGATCGCAGACCGCGGCGCGCCCGGTGCGCTCGTCGATCAGCAGGGAGCAATTCTGTTGGAACGGCGTGACGGGGATCAGCAGGACTTTCATCGTGAAGGGGGTTGGACGAGCGCGCGGCAGCCGCGGCGGGTGGGTTCGATTCGACGTTCCGGCCGATGTGCCGGCCTGTGTCGTCGCATTGTAGCGTCGGCCTTTGGTAGACACCGTCCGGCACAACATATGTGACGAGTCATCCTTTTTCGTTGCATCGATGTCAACGCCAGGGATAGTCCGCAGAATCGCCGCAATCCGTTGTCAGTTCGTGGATTGCGAGCAATTGCACGCCGTAGCCAGACAATTCGTAACAAAATCACTGTAAATCGCGCGGACGACCGATGTTAGACTCGCGCGATGCTTTGGCCGACCCACCCTCTGACCCATGCTCGCCGCGCGCTCCGCTACGGCTTTCACGCCGTCTGCGCGTTGACGCTGGCCGCCTGTGCGGTGTCGCCGAATAACGATCCCGATGGCGCCGCCGCCGACCAGAATGCGGCGCCGACGGCTGCCACGCCCGCCGCGAAACAGGCGCAGGCACGCAAGTCCCGAGTCCCGAACCAGGACAATCGCGCCGCCGCCGGCAACGAGACGTCAAGCGCCCCGAATACCGAAACGCCGGCCCCGACCGGCTCGTGGCGCCTGTTCAGCTGGGGCGATGACGACAGCAGCGACAGCGAGTCCGCGTCGCGCGGTACGCCGCGCGGCTCGTCGCTGGAAGGCCTGCGCGCGGATATCGGCACCTTCGAGCAGCGCGGCACGGCCTCGTGGTACGGCAAGCAATTCCACGGCCGCAAGACCGCCAACGGCGAGCGCTTCGACATGGGAGCGATGACGGCCGCGCACCCGTCGCTACCGCTGGACAGCTGGGTGCTGGTCCGCAACCTGCGCAACGACAAGGTGGCGGTGCTGCGTATCAATGACCGCGGCCCGTATCACGGCAACCGCGTGCTCGACGTGTCGTATCGCGCGGCCAAGCGGCTCGGCTTTGTCGACCGCGGGCACACCCAGGTCGAAATCCGCCGGCTGTCGCGCACCGAACTGGCCGCGCTCGGACCGCTGCGCGAGCCCGGCATGGACGATGGCGCCACCGACGGCGGTGGCGACGGCGTCGACGACGACACCGCGGCCAGGACCGTCAAGCCCAAGCGCGTGGTGCTGAAGACCCGCAAGACGGCCAGCAAGGCGAATGCTCGCTGAGGCCGGTACCCCTTTCCTCGCCTCCTTCCTCGCGCACCGGCGCGGCTCCGGCTGCGTCGTCGCCGCCGACCCGGCGACCCGCGGTATCGGTGTTTGCCTCGGTCACCACGTTGGTCTCTTCGCCGGTTCCACCCGGCACCTTTACCGGAGCGCCTGAGCGGCGCCGACCACGATGCCGGCGCGCATGGCTCCGCCTCGCATCTCTCCGGCCTTATTCCTGCTCGCGGCGCGCCAGCGCCAACTGATAGAGCGCCGCGGTATCGGCCCCCGTAATCGCGGCGGCCAGCTTGGCGGCGCGCTTCGCCGGCAATTCCTCCAGCAGCAGCCCCAGTACCCGCTGTGCGTTCGCGTCCAGCGCCGCCTCCCCTTTGGCCGGTGCGCCGGCCCCCTCGATCACCAGCACGAATTCGCCCTTGCCCCGGCCCGGATCGGCGGCCAGCCAGGCCGGCGCGTCGGCGACCGTCATCGTCTCGGCCTGCTCGAACAGCTTGGTCAGTTCGCGGCCCATCAGCAGCCGGCGCGTCGGCGGGAGTTGCTGCGCGAGCGCGGCCAGCGTGTCGGCAATGCGGTGCGGCGCTTCGTAGATGACCCAGGCATGCTCCAGCGTCGCCAGCGCGGCGATGGCCTCGGTGCGCGCCTTGGCCTTGCTCGGCAGGAAGCCGGCAAAGGTGAAGCGGCCCGCGCCGGTGTCGAGCATGTCGCCGGCGACCGACAGCGCGGTCACCGCGGCACTCGGTCCGGGCAGCGGCACCACGCGATGGCCGGCCGCGCGCACCGCCTCCACCAGCCGTGCGCCCGGGTCCGAAATGCCGGGCGTGCCGGCATCGGAGACATAGGCGATGCGCTCGCCGGCCGCGAGCCGCTCGGCCACGCGCGCGCCGGCCTCGCGCTCGTTGTGCTCGTGCACCGCCAGCAAGGGGCGCTGCAAGCCCAGGCGCGACAGCAGCTGGCCGGTATTGCGGGTGTCCTCGCACGCGATCGCGTCGGCCAGGCCGAGCACGTGCAGCGCCCGCAGCGTCAGGTCGGCGAGATTGCCGATCGGCGTGGCGACGACGTACAACGTGCCGGTGGGATAGGACTGGCCGGTTGCCAGCGAGATCCAGTCAGTCATGCTTGAGAACTTCCGTTGATGCGCACATTCAAATCCACGGCACACGACCCGGCACGACGCTCGGCGGCGGGTTCGGGGGCAGGTTCCGAGACAGAGGCGAAGGACACGTCGAAAGCGCGCGGCGAACGCGCCGAAGCGCGGGCGCTGGCCTATCTGCAGGGCCAGGGTCTGGCGCTGGTGGTGCGCAATTATCGCTGCAAAGGCGGCGAGCTGGACCTGGTGATGCGCGCGCCCGACGGCACGCTGGTCTTCGTCGAGGTCCGTTCGCGCAGCAGCGACGCGTTCGGCGGCGCGCTGGCCAGCATCACGGTGACCAAGCGCCAGCGCATCCTGCAGGCCGCCAATCACTATCTGGCGACGCTGGACCACGCGCCGCGCTGCCGGCTCGATGTGGTCGCGATCGGACCGCGCCGGCTCGAATGGCTGCGCGATGCGTTCGGCGCGGGCGAGTCGGAATGACCGGACAACGCTTCGTCGCCGGACGTTTGCATCGCACGGTGGCCGCCGCCGGCAGGCTGTCCGTCATAATGCGCGTTGCGGCGCACGGCCGACCGGGCATGCCCGAGCGCGGCGCAGGCCGCCGTGCCGGCTGCCGATCCTCTTTCGCATTACCGCTACAGCAAGGAACGCATGAAGACTTCGCTTTTTTCGCGCGACGCGCT
>NZ_AMPR02000099.1:0-9318 GCF_000307735.3 Cupriavidus sp. HPC(L)
CCACCGGTCCGCGCGCCGTCGGCATCGGCGAGATCCAGTGCACGCCGCCGCAGCCGACCTACCCGTCGCAGTCGCGGCGGATGGGCGAGACCGGCAAGACCGTGGTGCGACTGACCACCGACGATACCGGCAAGGTCGTCAAGACCGCGGTGGTCAGCTCCAGCGGTTCGTCGCGACTGGACCAGGCGGCAATCGACGCGGTCCAGCGGATGCGCTGCAAGCCTTATGTCGAAAACGGCCGTGCGATCGCGGTCACCGCGCAGCAGCCGATCGCTTTCGAGCTGAACTGATTTGAACTGAACCCTCCATACGATTTACGACTTACCAGGAACCATCATGCAGGACCTCGGACTCAGCCATCTGTGGGCGCAAGGCGATTTCGTCATGCGTGCGACCGCCATCATTCTGCTCGTCATGTCGCTGGCGTCATGGATCGTGATTCTCACCAAGGCGTGGGATCTGGTCCGCCTGAAGAAAATGGCGCAGGGCGCGGAAAAGCGCTTCTGGCATTCGGACGATTTCGACCACGCGCTCGAAACGCTCGGCAGCAGCGAATCGAATCCGTTCCGCACGCTGGCGCTGACCGGCAAGGAAGCGGCCCAGCACCATCGCGCCAGCCAGCCGCAGCTGCATGACGTGATGGATATTTCCGACTGGCTGACCCGTTCGCTCAAGAGCGCGATCGACGACGCCGTCTCGCGCATGCAGTCGGGCCTGGCGATCCTGGCCTCGGTGGGTTCCACCGCGCCGTTCGTCGGCCTGTTCGGCACTGTCTGGGGCATCTACCACGCGCTGATCGGCATCGGCGCCTCCGGCGTGCCGACCATCGACAAGGTCGCCGGCCCGGTCGGCGAGGCGCTGATCATGACGGCCTTCGGCCTGGCGGTGGCGATCCCCGCGGTGCTCGGCTACAACGCGCTGACGCGCGGCAACAAGGCCGTGATCTCGAAGCTGAACCGCTTCGCCCACGATCTGCACGCCTACTTCGTCACCGGCGCCCGCGTGCGCCCGACCGGCGCGCGCACTGCCGACGACAACGCGGTGCGTCTCGCGGTCAAGAACTGAACTGACGCGGACCGCCCTCCGCTCGAAAGGAAGTCATCATGGCATTCGGTACCCTCGACGATGACGATGACGCAGTGATGAGCGAGATCAACATGACGCCGCTGGTCGACGTCATGCTCGTGCTGCTGATCATCTTCATCATCACCATCCCGGTGATCAATCACGCGGTCAAGATCGACCTGCCGCGTGCGACCAATCAGCCCAACGATCCCAAGCCGCAGAACATCAACCTGTCGATCGACGCGGCCGGCAAGGTGTTCTGGAACCAGCAGGAGATCGACGACGCGACGCTGCAGAACAATATCGCGCAGGCGGCGCAGCAGCAGCCGCAGCCCGAGCTGCATCTGCGCGCGGACCGCGACGTGCGTTACGAGCGTGTGGCCGAAGTGATGGCCGCCGCCCAGCACGGCGGTCTCGGCAAGATCGGCTTCATCACGGAGCCGAAGCAATAAGACCCCCAGCGGCGCGCAGTGCCGCGCCGCTTTCCCCAAGCCCCACCCGTGCGGTGGGGCTTTTTCTTTTGTGTTTCGAATGAAACCAAATGCGTTTTTTGGCAGTGTTGCATGGTGCGGCCCGATATCATGCACAGAGTCGTTGTAATGATAACGATTCTCATTTAATATCAACACAACGACGGCAGCCACCGATCCTGGTGCCGCGAAACCGACCATCCCCGAACAGGAGCCCCATCGATGAGCACCCTAGCCTTGCCGCTGACGCAACCGCGCGAAGTCACCCGCCGCCGCCTGTCGCTGCGCCGCGTGGTGGTGAACCAGAATCCGGCGCCGAATGCGCGCCGCGAGGCCGCGGCGCCGTCGGCGATGGCGACGGTCAAGTCGGCGGTGGCCCGCCTGGAAGCGCTGGTGCGCGACAATCGCGGCGCCACTGCGGCCGCCCATGCGGCGGCCCATGCGGCCCCGGCACCGGCGGCCGAGGCAGTGCCGCTCGAAGCGCTGATGCGCGGCGCGACCACGCTGCCGATCCTGCATAACGGCGAGGTCTACACGCTGCGCAAGACGCGCTACGGCAAGCTGATTCTGACGAAGTAAGCCGCCCGCCGGGGCATGCCGCATGGGTCGGCATCCCGGCTTCGGGCTACCCGCTCCAGGACGGAGCGAGCCCGGCCGCCGCAACCGCCGGCGGCCGATGAAGAACGATCAGGCGCAGGCCGCCCGATCAGAGGCCCAGCGCGGCGATGCCGGCACGGCCGATCTGCGCATCCTCGCTGGACTTGACGCCCGACACGCCGACCGCGCCGACCACCTGGTCGCCGGCGATGATGGGCACGCCGCCTTCCAGCATGCCTTGCAGCACCGGCGCGGTCATGAACGAGTTGCGGCCGTTGTTGATCATGTCTTCGTAGATCTTCGATTCGCGGCGCCCCAGCGACGAGGTGCGGGCCTTCTCGGTCGCGATATAGGCGGAGATCGGCGCTGCGCCGTCGAGCCGCTGCAGGGCCAGCAGGTGGCCGCCGTCATCGACGATGGCGATCGACACGGCCCAGTGATGGGCCTTGGCCTCGGCTTCGGCTGCGGCCATCACCTTCTTCACGTCTTCCGCAGTCAGCACGGACTTTTGCTGCATACCACTCTCCTGAATCGATAAACAATGAGCCGGCAGTATAGCGCCGGCACCACTTCGGTGACCATGACGCGCGGCGCCTTTGTCGGGCAAAACAGCCATGCCAAAAACGCAAAGGGCCCCGCGGGGCCCTTGTGATTCGGTTCGGATTCCGATCGCCGATTCGGCGATCTAGTGGCCGTGATGGCGATGTCCGTGGCCACCATGCCAGTGGCCATGCCGGCCGCCATGATAGTGCCGGCCAGGATGGCCGTAATAGCGCGGCGGGCCATAGTAGTGCGCGGGCGGCGGGCCGTAATAGCGCGGCGGCGGACCGTAGTAGCCGTAACCCGGCCGCACCACCACCGGCGGCGGACCGTAATAGACCGGTGCGGGCGCAACCACCACGGGCGGCGGGGGATAGTAGGCAGGACCGCCGACCACGACGCCCGGCACGCCGATCACCACGCCGACGTCGACACGGGCCATCGCGGCGCCCGAGGCCATCGCAGCCAGCACGCCAAGCCCTGCGAGCAACCAACGTTTCATGATCTTGCTCCTCGCAAGGTTGATCTTGATACCCGTATTCTAGGCCTACGCCGGATCACAGGTGCAACGGCGAGTTCTACATTGTTACCGCCAGTAACATCCTTGTCGGCAAGGGTACGGGAGCGATCATGCGGCGCTTGCGTCCCGGGCGGCGACCGCCCACAATACCGGGCTTGCCGTGCGGCCGTGGAGAAATTGGTAGACTCAGCAGACTTAAAATCTGCCGCCCTTCCGGGCTTACGGGTTCGAGTCCCGTCGGCCGCACCACCCACGCCGCCAGCCCGCCCTCCTTCCGTTCTCTCCATCCTCCTCAGAGAAGCACCGCGCACAGCAGCGCGCCCGCGCCGACCAGGAATACAAACAGTAGCGCCGCCAGCAGCATCGGCTTGCGGCCCGCGCGCAGCAGGTCGCCGATCCGGGTATGCAGGCCGATCGCCAGCATCGCGCAGGCCAGCAGCCAGTTGTCGAAGGCAACCAGGCCCGGCTTCCATTCGCTCGGCACCAGACCGAAGGAGTTGATCGCCAGCACGGCGACGAAGCCCAGCGCGAACCAGGGCACCGCCGCGCGGATCCGGGCCCAATCGACGCCGCGGCGGCCTGCATCCGTGCCATGCGCGCGGTCCTCGGCACGCGGCCACAGCGCCAGCACCAGCAGCAGCGGGCCGAGCGCCAGCACACGAACCATCTTGGCCAGCACGGCGGCATCGCCGGCCGTCTCGCCTACCGCCTTGCCGGCGACGATCACCTGCGCGACCTCGTGCAGCGTCGCGCCGGTATAGATGCCGAAGGCGCGCTCGCCGACCGGCCAGTGCCACACGTTGGTCACCAGTTCGTACAGATAGGGATACAACAGCATGCCGACGGTGCCGAACAGCACCACGGTCGCCACCGCGACCGCGGTCTGCCGGTCGTCGGTACGCGCGATCGAGGCCACCGCAATCGCGGCCGCCGCGCCGCAGACCGCGCTGCCGGCGCTGACCACCACGGCTTCCCGGCGTGTCAGCCCCAGCCAGCGGGTGCCGACCCAGACGCCGACGCACAGCGTCGCGGCCAGCATCAGCAATGGGGCCACCACCCCGCCCCCGCCGAGCGCCTCGATCGAGCCGAAGGTCAGCCGCAGGCCGTACAGCGCCACGCCCAGGCGCAGCAGCGTCTGCCGGGCCAGCTGCATGCCGGGCGCCAGCGGCGCCAGCCAGTGTCGCGGCAAGGTATTGCAGGCGACCATGCCGGCGCACATCGCCAGCATCAGCGGGCTGACACCCAGTTGCGACAGCGCCGGCAGCCCGGACAGCACCAGCGCGAGCCACGCGATCGCGCCCAGCGGCGCAAGCGTCAGCAGTCGGTAACGCAAGGGAATGGCGGTGGCGGGGGCGGCGGCAGGAATCGAGGTGGTCGGCATGGCGCAGGGACGACACGGTCGTGTAGGAATGACGCCAGCGTAACTACCGCCTCTTCATCTGTAAAACAGGTAATATCGTTATTTCTTACCTGGTTTATAGATATGCAACATCGCCCCTTGCGGCTGACGCTGCGTCAGCTCGCCGTCTTCGTCGCCGTAGTGCAGCACGGCAGCACGACCGCCGCCGCCGAGGCCGTGGCGATGTCGCAGTCCGCGGTCAGCGCCGCGCTGGCCGACCTGGAACGCGCACTGGACCGGCGCCTGTTCGACCGCGTCGCCAAGCGGTTGACCATCAACGAGACCGGCCGCCAGTTCTTCCCGCGCGCGCTGTCGCTGCTGGACCAGGCGCACGAACTGGAACGCTTCGCCGCCGACGCCGGCGTGCAGTTGCGGATTGCCGCCAGCAACACCATCGGCAGTTATCTGCTGCCTGCGCTGCTGACCGGCTTCCGTCAGGCCCAGCAACAGCCCTGCGCGCTGGACCTGCGCATCGGCAACACCCACGACGTGCTGCAGGACCTGTTGCGGCTGGACGCCGATATCGGCCTGATCGAAGGGACCTGCCACGAGCCCGAGCTGAGCAGCGTGCACTGGTGCGACGACGAGATGGTGGTGGTCGTGGGCGCCGGCCATCCGCTGGCACGGGCCGATGGCGATCTGGACGCGTTGCGGGAGGCGGACTGGCTGGTACGGGAGCGCGGCTCGGGGACGCGCGAGATTGTCGAGCAGCGGCTCGCCCCGCTGCTCGGACCGCTGCGCTTCGCGCTCGAACTCGGCAACGCCGAAGCGATCAAGCGGGCGGTGATGAGCGGCTTTGGCGTCAGCTGCCTGTCGCTGCATGTGGTGCGCGACGAGCTCGAACGCGGCGCGCTGGTGGCGCTGCGCCGCGGCCTGCCGCGGCTGGTGCGGCCCTGGCACCTGGTCGTCCATCAGGACAAGTATCCGACCCAAGGCCTGCTGGCCTTTACCGAATACTTGCGCCAGACCGCGCCGCAGCTGGAACTGGAAGAACTGGAAGAACTGGAACAGCAGGAAGGATGAGAGCGCAATCCGGGGCCGCGGCCCCGGATTGGACGGTCAGGCCGCCTGCGCCTCGCCGGCCTCGCTCTGGCGCGCCACGTAGCGGTCCAGCCAGCGGAACAGCAGCGGATTGAGCACGATCGACAGCAAGGCGCCGGCGAGGATCAGGCTCTGCGCGCGCTCCGGCAGGATCTGCAGGAACACGCCGAGGCTCGCCAGAATGAACGAGAACTCGCCGATCTGCGCCAGGCTCGCGGCAATCGTCATGCCGGTCCGGTTCGAATAGCCGAACATCCGCACGATGCCGAGCGCCGCCAGCGACTTGCCGACGACGATGATCGATACGGTCGCCAGCACGCCCCACGGGTCGCGCACCAGCACCATCGGGTCGAACAGCATGCCGACCGAGACGAAGAACAGCACCGCGAAGGCGTCCCGCAGCGGCAGCGACTCCTCGGCGGCGCGATGGCTGAATTCGGATTCGGCCAGCACCATGCCGGCGAAGAACGCTCCCAGCGCGAACGAGACGCCGAACAACGAATAGGCGCCGAAGGCCACGCCCAGCGCGGTCGCCAGCACGCCGAGGCGGAACAGCTCGCGGCTGCCGGTCCAGACGATGCGCTCGAGCATCCATGGAATGAAGCGGCGGCCGATCACGAGCATCACCGCGACGAAGGCCGCGACCTTGCCGAGCGTCAGCGACACCGTCAGCAGGATGTCGGTGACGCTGGCCTCGGGGGCTTCACCGCCGCCGCCGGCCGGCACCAGCAGGCCCGACAGCGCCGGCAGCAACACCAGCGCCAGCACCATCGCCAGATCCTCGACCACCAGCCAGCCGACCGCGATGCGGCCCTGCTCGCTGTCGACCAGGTCGCGATCCTGCAAGGCCTTCAGCAGCACCACGGTACTGGCCACCGACAGCGCCAGCCCGTAGACCAGGCCCTGCCCCCAGCTCCAGCCGAAGCCCCACGCGACGCCCATGCCGAGCAGCGTCGCGATGCCGATCTGCGCCACCGCGCCGGGGATCGCGATCTTGCGCACCGCCATCAGGTCGCGGATCGAGAAATGCAGGCCCACGCCGAACATCAGCAGGATCACGCCCAGCTCGGCCAGTTCCGGCGCCAGCGCCTGGTCGGCGGTGTAGCCCGGCGTATGCGGTCCGACCACCACGCCCGCGCACAGGTAGCCGATCAACGGCGGCAACCGCAATCGCCCCGCCAACGCACCGAGGACAAAGGCCAGGACAATGCCGCCGACGATGGTGCTGATGAGCGGAGTAGCGTGATGCATGCGTGGTGGTTTCCTTCTGATGGCCGACGTAGCGCCGGGAAGTCGAACGGCGATCCGGTCCCGATCCGACGCGGACACGCCGCCATCGACGGAGCCTGATGCCGGCGCCGCCCGGGCGGACAATCTGCGGAAATGAAACCGAATGGGAATCGTCGCCACCGGCAGCGGCGCCCGGGGCGCGAGGCCCAGGCACGTTGCCGGCATGGTCCAGCATCGGCGACGACTAGTGCGATAGACGTAATGTATCACGCGCGCCACGCGTTAAAGCCGCGAAAAGGCGCAAGAAATACATCGTGCAGGAACGAACCGGAGGCTGGAACCGCGAACCGGTGACGACAACAGGGAGGAATTCGATGGAGGCGGGGGTCGGAATCGAACCGGCGTACACGGCTTTGCAGGCCGCTGCATAACCACTCTGCCACCCCGCCGGGTGACCTGGATGCTGGATTGTAGCCGCTGCGGCTTCCGGGTGCCGGAGACCGATGCGGCAGCATCGCAAACTAAAAAGGGAAGCGCTGCTTCCCTTTCGGACTGGAGCGGGAGACGAGTCTCGAACTCGCGACCTCAACCTTGGCAAGGTTGCGCTCTACCAACTGAGCTACTCCCGCATGACACCTGCTGCGGCGAACCCGGAACATGCTTCCGGATCGACCAGAAAATTCTGGAGCGGGAGACGAGTCTCGAACTCGCGACCTCAACCTTGGCAAGGTTGCGCTCTACCAACTGAGCTACTCCCGCAGTGTCCTGCGTACTGCACATGCAGTAAAACGGCGCTAAATCACTGCATATAGACCGCTTCTTGCTGCATCTCGCTTCGTTCGTTTTGTTTCGTCAGAAGCGAGAACGAAATTATGCAAACATCCGACAATGAAGTCAAGCATATTTTTGCACTGATCCTCACTTTTGCGCGGCGGCCCGGGCGGCGGCCGCGCTCCGCTCGCGGATCTGGGGCCACGCCAGCTTCATGTAATAGAACATCGACCACAGGGTCAGCACCGCGGCGACATAGATCAGCCAGCCGCCCAGCATGCCGGCGTCGATGCCCAACAGCGGCGCGTCGAACAGCAGCAGCGGGATCGCGACCATCTGGAACGTGGTCTTGAGCTTGCCCAGGAAGTTGACGGCAACGCTCTTTGACGCGCCGATCTGCGCCATCCATTCGCGCAGCGCCGAAATGGTGATCTCCCGGCCGATGATCACCAGCGCGATCAGATCGCTAACGCGGTCCAGCGCCAGCAGCGACAGCAGCGCCGCCGCGACCATCAGCTTGTCCGCGACCGGATCGAGGAAGGCGCCGAACGACGACGTCTGGTTCCAGCGCCGGGCGAGGAATCCGTCGAGCCAGTCCGTCGCCGCCGCCACGATGAAGAACACCGCCGCCGTGAGGTTCTTCGCCGGCATCGACAGCCAGGCGTCGGGCAGATAGAAGACGCCGACCACGAGCGGGATCATGGCAACGCGCAGCCAGGTCAGCAGGATCGGAATATTCATCGGCATAGGCGGAATCGGCAGGTCGAAGACGGGACAATCCCGCGATTGTCGCCGATTCCGACATCAATTGAGCATTTCCCGAAGCGAGCCCGGCCGGTTGCGTTCCGCGCCGGCGTCGGTCGCGCTGGTTGTGCCGGCCGACGCGCGCTGATCGCGGCGGGCAGCCGGCGCGCCGCCTCAATGCAACTGCCGGTAGATTTCCTCGGCCAGCGTGCGCGAAATGCCGTCGACGCTGGCGAGCTCATCGACGCTGGCGGCCATCACGCCGCGGATGCCGCCGAAGCGGGTCAGCAGCTTCTGCCGCCGGCGCGCGCCGATTCCTTCGATCTCTTCGAGCCGCGACGTGGTGCGCGTCTTCGCCCGGCGCGCGCGCATGCCGGTGATCGCAAAACGATGCGCCTCGTCGCGGATCTGCGCCACCAGCATCAGCGCCGCGCTGCCCTGGCCCAGCTCCAGTGCGGGACGTCCGTCGGCAAATACCAGCGTCTCGAGCCCGACCTTGCGGCCCTCGCCCTTGGCCACGCCGACCAGCAGCCCGATATCGAGGCCCAGTTCCTCGAACACCTGGCGCGCGACCTCGACCTGGCCCTTGCCGCCATCAATCAGCACGATATGCGGCATCGCGGCGCTGTCCTCCTGGCTGCGCTCGACCAGCTTCTGGTAGCGGCGCGTCAGCACCTGGCGCATTGCCGCATAGTCGTCGCCCGGCGTGATGCCGTCGATGTTGTAGCGGCGGTATTCGCCGTTCTGCATCGCATGGTGATGGAACACCACGCAGGACGCCTGCGTCGCCTCGCCGGCGGTATGGCTGATGTCGAAGCATTCGACCCGCAGCGCGCCCAGATCGTCGAGCTCGATGCCGATGGTGTCGGCCAGCGCCCGCGTGCGCGCCTCCTGGCTGCCCTGCTCGGCCAGGCGCCGCGCCAGCGCCAGCGCCGCGCCCT
>NZ_AMPR02000098.1:0-9323 GCF_000307735.3 Cupriavidus sp. HPC(L)
CTTGACCGGCCGGTCCGCAACCCTCCTTCCGCTCACCGTTATTGCTCTTTCCCCCGCCATGAAGCCGCAAGCCCAGACCCGCGACTGCTATCGCCACTTCCTGCCGATCACGACGCGCTGGATGGACAACGATGTTTATGGCCACGTCAACAACGTTGTCTACTACAGTTATTTCGACACCGTGGTGAATCGCTACCTGATCGAGCGCGGCGTGCTCGACATCGAGGCAGGGGACACCATCGGGCTGGTCATCGAGACGCAGTGCAACTACTTCGCCTCGCTGAGCTTTCCCGAAACGGTGATCGCGGGTCTGCGCGTCGCGCGGCTCGGCAACAGCAGTGTGCGCTACGAGGTGGGGCTGTTTCGCGAGGGCGATGACAGCGCCGCCGCGCAGGGGCACTTCGTGCATGTCTACGTCGACCGCCAGACGCGCCGCCCGGTCGCCTTGCCCGAGCCGTTGCGCAAGGCACTCGAGCCGCTGCTGGTGGCGGCTGTGGATCGGTAGGGAGCGTGAACGTGAGCGCGCGCAGGTGCCGTACCGGCCTGTCCCTGGCGCCCGGTATCGGGGGCAGGGCAGTCGGCGCGCCGCGCGGCGAATGTTGCGGTGCGGATGTGAACCGGAACGCGGTTCCGCGCGTTGCTGATCCAGATGACGCGGCCGACTTTGCACCGGCCGCTCAATTTCTCGCCAGAACTGACGTTAGTAAGGCATGCGCGTGCGCAGGGCGGAAGATTGCCGGGCCGGGAGGCCGCGTCATGCAGATTTTCATGTGCTGCAAGCGTCTTATTTTTCGTATTACGGAAATGTCTGTAATCGAAGCTTTAAGTCCGCTGTGTAAGTCATTAATCTTGCTAACAAATTCTTTTTTTTCTACACTGGCGCCATTCCCGATGCGCGCCCGAGAATCATGTCCCGGTTCGACCTCCCATTCCTGAGATTTCTCGGCACCCTGCCTCTGCCCTCGGTGGCAGCGACCATGCTGGTGTCGGCGGCGCTGATTGCCGCGCCCATGGCGGAGGCGGCGAGTAAGTCGTCTAAATCCGCTAAAAAGACCGAAAAGGTCGTCAAAGTCCAAAAATCCTCGGCTAAATCGTCGAAGTCCACCAAGTCCGCCAAGGCCGGCAGCGTGTCGAAGCGCTCGACGGTGGCCAAGACCGGCAGCCGCAAGGTCATCGTTTCCAAGAATGGCAAGCGCAAGGTCATTCTGGTCCAGCGTCAGGCCGCCCCGGTGCGCGCCGCCTATACGCCGCCGTCGCGCCCGTCGCTGGGCGAGGCGCTCGGACTGCGCGATACCGACGATGCGCTGTCGCTGCGCTCCAGCGTCGCCCTGGTGATGGACCAGAACACCAACGAAGTGCTGTTCCAGAAGAACGCGGCCGCGGTGCTGCCGATCGCTTCGATCACCAAGCTGATGACCGCGCTGGTGGTGATGGACGCACGCCTGCCGATGGACGAGGTGCTGACCATCACCGAAGAGGACCGCGACACCGAGAAGCACAGCAGCTCGCGTCTGCGCTTCGGCACGCAGCTGACGCGGCAGGAACTGATGCTGCTGGCCCTGATGTCGTCGGAAAACCGCGCCGCCTCGGCGCTCGGCCGCCACTATCCGGGCGGGCTGCCAGCCTTCGTGCAGGCGATGAACCGCAAGGCCCGCGAACTGGGCATGAACGACTCCCACTTCGTCGATTCGAGCGGGCTGTCGAGCAGCAATGTCTCGTCGGCGCTGGACCTGGCCCGGCTGGTCAAGGCGGCCTATCGCAATCCGACCATCCGCGCGTTCTCGACGCAGACCGAGCATGAGGTCAACGTGCTTGGCCGCACCCAGCACTACGTCAGCACCAATCGCCTGGTGCGCGGCGGCAACTGGGACATCGGCCTGCAGAAGACCGGCTTCATCTCGGAAGCGGGGCGCTGCCTGGTGATGCAGGCACGCGTCGGCGGCCGCGATGTGGTGATGGTGTTCCTGGACTCGTCCGGCAACCTGACGCGCTTTGCCGATGCGAACCGCGTGCGCGACTGGCTAGAGCATTCGCCGCCGTCGGCGCCGAACCGCTTCCCGAGCACGCCGAACCTGACCCAGGGTCCGGCCAACTCGCCGCATTACGTGCTGACGTCGCAGCAGGCTCGCGGCATCTGAGCTGGCCTGAGCTGAGCTGAACCGAACCGCAGGACGCAAGCCCGTCCCGCAACGAAAGACGCGCCCCTCGAGGGCGCGTCGTCGTTCAGGGCCGGCCAGGCGGTCAAGCAACCGGCTTGGTTCAGCCGATCACAGCAGCTTGCCCGGATTCATGATCCCCGCCGGATCGAGCAGCCGCTTGATGCCGACCATCAGCCGCAGCTCGAGCGGATCCTTGTAGCGGTGGAAATACTCGCGCTTGAGCTGGCCGATGCCGTGCTCCGCGCTGATGCTGCCGCCATGGCGCATCACCTCGTCCAATACCTCGGCCGTGACGGCCTCCCCGTGGATCGTCGCCCACTCCTTCGGTGCGCCCGCGGGGCGCGACAGGTTGTAGTGCAGGTTGCCGTCGCCAAAGTGGCCGAACACGAAGGGGCGGATCGCGGCGTCGAGCCGCTGCAGCCGTGCCTCCATCCGCGCCATGAACACCGGGATCGATTCGATCGGCAGCGAGATGTCGTGCTTCAGATGCGGGCCGTCGGCGCGCTGGGCTTCGGAGATTTCCTCACGCAGCTTCCACATCGCGTGGACCTGGCTCAGCGACGCCGATACCGCGGCGTCGAGGCACAGGCCCTGTTCCAGCGCGTCGCCGATGGTCGCTTCCAGCAGCGAATTCAGTCCCGCCTCGTCGGTGGTGTCGGCCAGTTCGACCAGCACATAGGCCGGATGGCGGTCGGCGAAGGGCTCCTGCACGCCTTCCGCATGCGTCAGCACCAGATCCAGGCAGGGGCCGGTGAAGAATTCGAAGGCCTGCAGCCGTGCGCCGCAACGCGAGTACAGCAGCGAGAACAGCTGCAGCGCCTGCTGCGGCGACTCCACCGCGGCCAGCACCACGGCGCGTTGATCGGTGCGCGGCAGGAGCCGCAGCGCGACCGCTGTGATGACGCCCAGCGTGCCTTCGGACCCGATCAGCAGTTGCTTCAGGTCGTAGCCGGTGTTGTCCTTGCGCAGCGTGCGTAGTCCGTGGAAGACCTCGCCGTCCGGCAGCACCGCTTCCAGTCCGAGCACCAGCTCGCGCGCCATGCCGTAGCGGACCACGTTGACGCCGCCGGCATTGGTGGCGAGGTTGCCGCCGATCTGGCACGAGTCCTCGGCGGCCAGCGACAGCGGCAACTGGCGGTCCGCGTCATGGGCGGCGCGGCGCAGATTGCCGAGAATGCAGCCGGCCTCCGCGACCATCGTGTTGGCGATGGTATCGACCGAGCGGATCGCGTTCATCCGGTCCAGGCTCAGCACCACGTTGGCGGGGCGATCGTCGGGCGTCGCGCCGCCGCACAGGCCGGTATTGCCGCCGCGCGGCACCACCGGCACGCGCCACCGCTGGCACAGCGCCAGGCAGCGCGCGACTTCGTCGGTATTGCGGGGCCGGACCACGGCCTGGGCATCGCCCCGGTAGATTCCGCGCCAGTCGCTGAGCCAGGGCGCGATCGCCTGCGCATCGGTGGTCACCACATCGGGTCCCAGCGCCTCGAGCAGGCGCGGCAGAAAACCGGAGTCTTGCATCTCGTCGTGTGCTGTCTGTCGAAATCGGGAAGGGCGCAGCGCGTGGCGTCGCGCTCCGGGGCGTGGCGTGCGGGGCGGCGGAAGACTGCGCGCCCCTACACGCGCCCCTGCACGCGCCCCTACACGTCGCTACACGTCGCTACACGTCGCTACACGTCGCTACACGTCGCTACACGTCGCTACACGTCGCTATCGGCGGTATAGCCCATGCCGCGCGAAATCTGCAACGCCGTTTCCTTCAGGTTCTGCAGCCAGCTGTCCTGCAGGCGATCCGCCGGGGCCGACAGCGACAGGCCGGCGACCAGCCGGCGCGAGTCGTCGTAGATGCCCGCCGCGATGCAGCGCACGCCGAGTTCGAGCTCCTCGTTGTCGCGCGCATAGCCGTTGGTGCGGACCCAGTTCAGCTCACGCTCCAGCTTCGACAGGTCGGTGATCGAAGTACGGGTATGTCCGGCCAGGCCGGTGCGGGTGGCGTAGTTGCGCACCCGTGCGACCTCGTCCGCGGCGAGGAACAGCTTGCCGACCGAGGTCAGGTGCAGCGGGGCGCGGCCGCCGATGGCGCGCACCACCTGCATGCCGGAGCGCTCGCTGTAGGCGCGTTCGATATAGACGATCTCGTCGCCCTGGCGCACCGACAGGTTGACGGTCTGGCCGGTGACGCGGTGCAGCGCGCGCATCGGTGCCAGCGCCGCCTCGCGTACCGACAGCCGGGCCTTGACCAGATTGCCCAGTTCCAGCAGCCGCATGCCGAGCCGGTAGCTGCCCGGATCGGAGCGGTCGACGAAGCGGCACGCGACCATGTCGTTGAGGATGCGGTGCGCCGTCGAGGGATGCAGACCGGTAGCCTGGGAGAGTTCCTTCAGACTGACCGGATCGGCATGTCGCGCGAGCGCATCGAGCAGCGTCATCATCCGCTCGATCACCTGGATCGACGTCTTGCCGGGTTCCTTTTCTGCTTCAGCCATGGGGAAATTGTTGCCATGCGGCAAATTAAGCGACTGCCTGATTCTATCTCGCATCGTGAAAATTTCAATACGTGAAATGTCATAGTCGGGCATTCCGCACATCAATGCGCCCCAGAATGGGGCGCCAAAAGGCCCCGGAAGGACGGTGGCGGCCGACAAAAGCGCCGGTGGCGGCGCGCCGCAGTGGCGGAACCGCTGCGCAAAAGCGCATAATTGCGAGGTTTTGGGTCTGGAAAAAGGTAGGAATCCCCATGCGAGTCGGTCTGTTCGTCACCTGTCTGGTGGACCTGATGCGGCCGGAGATCGGCTTTTCGGTACTCAAGCTGCTGGAGAAGGCCGGCTACGAGGTCATGGTCCCCGAGGCCCAGACCTGCTGCGGCCAGCCGGCCTATAACTCCGGCGAGCGCGCCGCCTCGCGCGATCTGGCCGAGAAATTCCTGCGCGAGTTCGAGATGTTCGACTACGTCGTGGTGCCGTCGGGCTCCTGCGGCGGCATGATCCTGCATCACTACGGCGACCTGCTGCGCAACGATCCCGAACTGAACGGCCGCTACGAGCGCCTGCGCACGCGGGTCTACGAGCTGACCGACTTCCTGGCCAATGTCGCCCGCATCGACTCGCTGGACAGCAATTTCGCCGGCCACGTGACCTACCACGACTCGTGCTCCGGGCTGCGCGAACTCGGCGTCAAGCAGCAGCCGCGCGCCTTGCTCGGCAAGCTGCCCGGCGTGCAGCTGACCGAGATGAAGGACTGCGAGGCCTGCTGCGGTTTCGGCGGAACGTTCGCGGTCAAGTACGGCAATATCTCGACCGCCATCGTCGACGAGAAGTGCGCCAATATCGCGGCCAGCGGCGCCGAGGCGGTGGTGCTCGGCGACCTGGGCTGCATCCTCAATATCGAAGGCCGGCTGCGCAGGACCGGCGATACGCGCACCCGCGTGCTGCATATCGCGCAGGTACTGGCCGGCGACGCCTGATCGCCGCATCCCCGATCCCGGCATTCCCGCATCGATCGCGCACCACGCAAGAGGCCACCACGCATGCAAGTGCACAGCATGGAATTCAAGGCGCGCGCCGGCCAGAAGCTGGCCGACCAGCGCCTGCAGCAGAACCTGAAGAAGCTGTCGACCAAGTTCGTCACCGCGCGCGCGGCCGCGATCGAGGACATCGACTTCGCCGCCACGCGGGAGGCGCTGAAGGAGCGCCGCGACCGTGCGCTCGCCAATCTGGACGTCTGGCTGGCGACCTTCGAGGAGAACGCCACGCGCCGCGGCGCCACGGTGCTGTTTGCCGAGACGACCGCCGACGCGGCAAGGCTGGTCGGCGAGATCGCGCAGCGTCACGGCGTGCGCAAGGTCATCAAGAGCAAGTCGATGGTGACCGAGGAGATGCGGCTGAACGAGGTGCTCGGCGAGCTCGGCGTGCAGAGCATCGAGACCGATCTCGGCGAATACATCCTGCAGATCAACGACGCCGAGCCGCCGTCGCACATCATTGCGCCGGTGGTGCACAAGGACAAGGACGAGATCGCCGACCTGTTCGCCAAGGTCCACCAGAAGCCGCGGCTGACCGAGATTCCCGACATGACGCGGGAAGCGCGCGAGGTGCTGCGCCCGGAGTTCCTGTCGGCCGATATGGGCGTGACCGGCGGCAACTTCCTGATCGCGGAAACGGGCTCGGTCGCGGTGGTGACCAACGAGGGCAACGAGGGCATGTGTACGGTGATGCCGCGCGTGCATGTCGCCGTCACCGGCATCGAGAAGGTGCTGCCGACGCTGGAGGACCTGGCCACCGTGATGCGGCTGCTGCCGCGCTCGGCGACCGGCCAGGCGATTTCGAACTATTTCTCGCTGCTGACCGGCCCGCGCGCGCCCGGCGAGCAGGACGGCCCCGAGCACATGTACTTCGTGCTGGTCGATGGCGGCCGCACCGGCCTGATCGGCGGCGACTTCCAGGAGATGCTGCGCTGCATCCGTTGCGGCGCCTGCATGAACCACTGCCCGGTCTACCAGAAGATCGGCGGTCATGCCTATGGCTGGGTCTATCCCGGGCCGATGGGCAGCGTGCTGACGCCCAGCTATGTCGGCCTGGGCAACGCGATCGACCTGCCGCAGGCGGCCACGCTGTGCGGCGAGTGCAACCGCGTCTGCCCGGCCTCGATCCCGCTGTCGGACCTGCTGCGCAAGCTGCGCGAGAAGCAGATGGAGCGCGGCATGCGGCCGTGGCAGGAGCGCTGGGCGCTGCGCGCCTGGGGCTATGTCGCCAAGCGGCCGGGGCTGTATGCGCTGGCCACGCGACTGGGAGCCAGCGTGCTGTCGCGCATGGGCCGCAACGATGGGCGCATCGCCAAGCTGCCGCTGGGCGGCCGCGGCTGGACCGATACGCGCGACATGCCGGCGCCCACCGGCCGCACCTTCCGCGATCTCTACAAGGAAAGGAGGGCGAAGGCATGAGCGATCCCGCCAACCAGGCGCCCTTGCGCGCGATGCGAGAAGCGCTGGACCGCCATCGTGCCGGTACGTTGCCCGCCGACGCGCTGGTGCGCGTGTGGCGCGAACAGGCGCCGGCACTGACGCTGCCGCCGGTATTCGGCCAGGCGATGGAGGAACTGCTGCGCCGCCTCGAGATGTCGGCGGTGTTTGCCCAGGACAGCTGCTCGTTTTCCAGCTCCGCGGTGACGGACCAGCTGGAGCGCTGGCTCGCGAAGGCGGCGACGGCCTGAGTGCTGAGCCCCTGAGCCCCTGAGTCGCTGAGTTTCCATCCACGCGGCAACAAAAAAACCCCGGCCAAGGCCGGGGTTTCGTTTTGCCAACCCACAGTGTCGTCCCCGCGCATGCGGGGACCCAGTGACTTCTAAAGCCGCTGGATTCCCGCATGCGCGGGAATGACGTTGGTCGCGCCGCAGGGGCGAAATCAGCCCAGCAGCAGCGCGTCGTCGTCCAGCTGCTCGTGCCGGCTGCGCTCGAACATGCGCAGCAGGTCCGGCACGTCCAGGCCCTTGCGTTCGTCGCCCGACACGTCGAGCACCACCTGGCCCTGGTGCAGCATCACGGTGCGCTGGCCGTAGTCCAGCGCCTGCCGCATGCTGTGGGTCACCATCATCGTGGTCAGCTTGTTTTCCTCGACGATGCGGGCGGTCAGCTCGAGCACGAAGGCCGCGGTCTTCGGGTCCAGCGCGGCGGTATGCTCGTCGAGCAGCAGGATGCGCGAGGGCTGCAGCGATGCCATCAGCAGGCTGACCGCCTGGCGCTGGCCGCCGGACAGCAGGCCGATGCGGTCGGTCAGCCGGTTTTCCAGCCCCAGGTTCAGCAGCCGCAGCTTGTCGCGGAACAGCTCGCGCGACGAACGGTTCAGCGCCGGCCGAAAACCCCGGCGCGAGCCGCGCGCCATCGCCAGCGCCATGTTTTCCTCGATCGTCAGCGCCTCGCAGGTGCCGGCCATCGGGTCCTGGAACACGCGGGCCACCAGCGGCGCGCGGTCCCAGGCGGGCTTGCGCGTGACGTCGTTGCCGTCGATCGTGATGGTGCCGGCATCGACCATCTGGTCGCCGCTGATGGCGTTCAGGAAGGTCGACTTGCCGGCGCCGTTCGAGCCGATCACGGCGACGAACTGGCCCGACGGAATCTCCAGGCTCAGCCCGCGCAGCGCGCGCGTCTCGATCGGCGTGCCGGGATTGAAGGTCAGCTTCAGGTCTTGTGCGCGCAGCATGTCAGCCTCCATTCGCCTTGCGGCCGAACAGCTTCTTGCGCGTGGCCGGCAGCACCAGCGCGACCGTCACCAGCAGCGCGGTGACCAGGTTCAGGTCCTGTGCCTTCAGGCCGATGAAATCGCTGTTCAGCGCCAGCGCGATGAAGAAGCGGTAGAGGATCGCGCCGAGCACCACGGCCAGCGTCGTCAGAATCAGCCGGCGGGCCGGCAGGATCGTCTCGCCGATGATCACCGCGGCCAGGCCGATCACGATCGTGCCGATGCCCATCGAGATGTCGGAGCCGCCCTGAGTCTGCGCGAACAGCGCGCCGGCCAGTGCGACCAGCGCGTTCGACAGCGCCATGCCGGCCAGCGTGGCGCGGCCGGTGGCGATGCCCTGCGCGCGCGCCATGCGCGGATTGGCGCCGGTGGCCCGCATCGCCAGCCCGAGCTGCGACGAGAAGAACCAGTCCAGGCCTAGCTTGGCGACGATCACGATGACCACCAGCACCAGCGGGCGCAGCATGAAGTCGGGCAGCCATTCCGGCTGCAGCACCGTGAACATCGTCGGCTCGGTGATCAGCGGCACGTTGGGCCGGCCCATGATCCGCAGATTGATCGAGTACAGCGCGATCATCATCAGGATCGACGCCAGCAGGTCCATGATCTTGAGCCGGACATTGAGCCAGCCGGTGATCAGGCCGGCGATCGCGCCGGCGACGATGGCCAGCGCCGTGGCGAGGAACGGGTCCTGGCCCATGGCGATCAGCGTGGCCGCGACGGCTCCGCCCAGCGGAAAGCTGCCATCGACGGTCAGATCGGGGAAATTGAGGATGCGGAAGGAGATCAGCACCCCGAGGGCGACGAGGCTGAAGATCAGGCCGATCTCCAGCGCGCCCAGAAGGGAGAAGAGGGACATGGTGAATCCTGTTGCGGTATGCGCGCCCGCCGGTGGCCGGGCGTGCTGACTGGCGCGGCTGCCGCCGGCGGA
>NZ_AMPR02000097.1:0-9368 GCF_000307735.3 Cupriavidus sp. HPC(L)
GTGCTGGGCGGCATGCTGCTGCGCACGCGTACCGCGCCGGTGTCGGTGACGCCGGAGGGCGCCGAGGCCGCGGCCGATGGCCCGGCCGCGGAGACGGGCATGGCCGCGCCCCATGGCGGCCATGCAGCCTGATGGTCACCGCACTGAAGCTGGCCGTCGCGCCGCCGCCGCGCACGACCTATCGCCACGGCGACCTGCGTCGCGCGCTGATTGACGCCGGCATCGCGCTGGCAAGCGACGGCGGCCCCGACGCGGTGGTGCTGCGCGAGGCGACGCGCCGCGCCGGCGTGGTGCCCAATGCCGCCTACCGGCACTTCGCCAATCGGCAGGCGCTGTTCGAGGCGGTACGCGCGGCCGCGCTGTCGGCGCTGGCGGTGGCGATGGAAACCGAGCTGGCCGCCGCGGCCGAGCAGGTCGACCGCAATGACCCGGCCGCCAGGGCGCGCGCCGACCTGCGCGCGATCGGCGCCGGCTATCTGAAGTTCGCGCAGACGCAGACGGGTCTGTTCCGCACGGCCTTCGCCACGCCGAGCATGGTGGAGGACGACCCCGATCCCGCCAAGGCCGGCCCCGGCGGCCTCAATCCCTTCCAATTGCTAGGCGCCGCGCTGGACCGGCTGGTCGCGGCCGGCGTGCTGCCCGCCGAGCGGCGCCCCGGAGCCGAGTACCTGGCCTGGTCGGCGGTGCACGGGCTGGCGCTGCTGATCATCGACGGCCCGCTGCGCCATGCCGACGAAGCGATGCGCATTGCGCTGGGCGAGCGCGTGCTGGCGATGGTGGAGAAGGGGCTGTAGCGCGCCCCGGCGCCCGGCCAACGCCGCGTTTCACAGTCGCATGGCGATGCGGTAACACATCGCTATGCGCACATTCCTCACCTGTTTTCAGTAGTCCGCGTCCGGGATGCGGGCAAAGATGGCGCCTCGCTTCCACTCGACGAGGACAAGCATGTTGACCGTACTGAAATCATGGCTCTCCGGCACGCCGCAGCCGCTGTATCTGTCCGCCGCGCCGGCCAGCGGCCGCATGACGTTGGCCGACCGGCAGAACGATGAGGTATCGATCGCGTTCATCCACGCCGATGTCAACGCGCCGCCCAGCGCGGAGCGAGGGTCGGGTCCGATCCTCGTCGAGATCTACCGTTGCAGGCAGAGCCGCGCGGAATACCTGCGCGAAGCACTGGCCTTGGTCGCCGATGGCGGGAGCAACCCGCGCCGGGATGCGGGCGTCCGGCCGGCACCGCGCCGCGGCGAACCGCGCGCTCCGACCGCACCGCACGATGGCCGCGAAGCGCTGCGATTCCATAGCCGCAGGAATGCGCCGATGCGGCAGAACAGGACGGGACGGCCACGCCCGGCAGGCGGACGAACGCGGGCGGTACAGCCGGGAGGCGGTGCGAAACCCTGCCTGCCGACGCAGATCGTCCATATATCGCGCTGCCTGACCGAACTCGGCCAGGACGATCCGGGCAGCGGCCGCGACGGTGTCGGCATCGCGACGCTGGCCGGGATCGAGTCGCTGGGGCTGTCGCGCTCGATCTACGACATGGGGCGCGGGTGGTGAGTCCGGGCTGGTGAGTCCGGGCGCTCAGCCCGCTGCGGCCACCTTGACCGGCCGCCCCGTGAACGGATAGTTCGGATCGGTATAGCCCGGCGTGGACGGATGTCCCGGCGCCACCAGCGCGTCGACCATCGCTTCCTCTTCGGGCGACAGCGTCGCGCCGATTGCGCCGAAATAGTCCTCGAATTGCGCCAGCGTGCGCGGGCCCGCGATCACCGCGGTGATCAGCGGATTGGCCAGTACCCACGCGGTCGCGAACTGGCCCGCGGTCAACCCGCGCCCCTCGGCGTGGGCCTTCAGCTGCTGCGCGATGACCAGCGATTCCTCGCGGAACTCGGTCTGCATCATGCGGCGATCGGCGCGTCCGGCGCGGGTGCCGGCCTCCGGCGCTTGTCCGGGCAGGTACTTGCCGGTCAGCACGCCACGCGCGACCGGGCTGTAGGGCACCACGCCGAGCCCATAGTATTCGCAGGCCGGCAGGATCTCGACCTCGGGCATCCGGTTCAGCAGGTTGTAGTAGGGCTGGCAGGCGACCGGCCGCGGCACGCCCAGCTGATCGCACAGCCGCGCGATCTCGGCGATGCGCCAGCCGCGGAAGTTCGACACCGCCCAGTAGCGGATCTTGCCGTCGCGCACCAGATCGCCCATCGCGCGCACCGCCTCCTCCAGATTCTCGTCGGCGTAATCGCGGTGCAGATACAGGATGTCGATGTAGTCGGTCGCCAGCCGCCGCAGGCTGTCCTCAACCTCGCGCAGGATCCAGACGCGCGAGTAATGGCCCTGGTTCGGCGCCGAGCCCATCGCGTTGCCCAGCTTCGTCGCGAGGATCCATTGCTGCCGCTCGGCCTCGATCAGCCGGCCCACCATCTGCTCGGAAGCGCCCTTGCTGTAGACGTCCGCGGTGTCGATGAAGTTGACACCATGATCGCGCGCGCTGGCGACGATGCGCCCGGCCTCGGCCTCGTCGGTCTGGTCGGCGAACATCATCGTGCCCAGGCACAGCGCGGACACCTTCAGATTGCTGCGGCCCAGGCGGCGGTATTCCATCTTGAATTCGGACGTTGCGGACATGGCATTCCTCGTGCGGGAAGGTAAGGGAAAGAAGGGAGCGAAAACGGAGGGCGAGACGAAACGCCAAGGATACAACGGGGACCGCTTGTGCCGCAGCGCGGTCGCCGGTCCCCGGTGCAGGGTGATCACCGGCGCGACCCAGGCGGCTCCGTCGACAACGTCGTCCACTGCGCCCGCGTGAACGCATACAGCGATTGCAGCGCGGGCGACAGCGAGCGCGCCGCCATCCGCGCGATGCCATAGCGCCCGCGCCGGCGCGGATCCGGCGGCATCGGCACCTCGGCCATCGAGCCCTCGGCACGCTGCTGCCGCGTGATCGACAGCACGCCGAACAGCAGCGTATCGGTGCTGAGCGCCACGCTGCGCAGCACGTCCAGGTTGTCGCAATGCAGCGTGATCAGCCGCTCGGGCGCGGCCTCGGGTCCCCACAGCTCGATCAACTGGCGGCCGATGATGGCGCTCAGCGTGGTGGAGGCAACCGGATAGGCGCGGATCGCCTCGATATCGAGCCGGCGCTTGCGCAGGATCGGATGGCCCGCCCGGCAGACCAGCCCCGCGGGGAGCTCGCCCAGCGTCTCCAGGTCGATGTCGTCGGCGGCGCGCAGCACATAGGCATCGCCGACGATGGCGTCGATCGCCTCGCTGCGCAGCTGCTCGAGCAGCGCGCTGGTGGCGCCGGTTTCTGTGCGGACCCGGATGCGCGGATGGGCCTGCGCCATATGCGCGAGGAACGGCGTCAGCAGCAGCGCGGCCGGCGCGGGCGCCATGCCGATCGCCAGCGACCCTTCCTCGCCGCCGCGCAGCAGGTCGAGGTCGCGCCGCAGCTGCCGCTCTTCCAGCCGGATGCGCCGGGCGCGCTCGGCCACCAGTTCGCCGAACACCGTCAGCCGCGCGCGCCGCGCACCGCGGTCGAACAGCGGCGCCTTCAGTTCGTCCTCGAGCGCGCGAATGCTGCGGCTCAATGCCGGCTGCGTCAGGTGCACGGCGCGCGCCGCCTCGGAGAAGGTCCCATGCTCGACCACCGCGAGCAGGTGCAGCAGCTTCTGCGTATCCATGCCAATCCGTTATGGAAGTCGTTAGATATTTGCATTTGAATCATACATCGCGGCTCCCTATGATGGCTCCACAACAACAGCGGGCGCTGCCTCGTCGCCTTTCGGCGCACCGCACACCGGCCATCGGACCACGGAGACAAAAGCATGCTCAAGCTGTTCATCGGTCTCGGCATCCCGTATCTCGGGGTGATCGGACTCCTGCCCTGGGTGGCGTCGGTCGAGCGGTTCGTGCTCGGCGTTCCCTTCATCTACGCCTGGATCTTCGCCTGGTTCGTGCTGACGTCCGGCTGCATGCTGTTGTGCTGGCTGCTGTTCGACCGCCACGCGCCGGCCGACGCCGACGCCGGCGCCGCGCCCCATCGCGCCTGAAGGAGCCGCCATGACTACCGCGGTATTTCTCGGCTTCATCGCGCTGTCCCTCTACCTCGCCATCCGCTCACGTCAGGGGCGCGGCGCGCAAAGCGTGCACGACTTCTTTGTCGCGTCGCGTCAGTTCGGCGCCTATCTGGTCTTCTTCCTGGCGGCCGGGGAGATCTACAGCATCGGCACGATGGTGGGATTTCCCGGCGGCATCTATGCCAAGGGACCGACCTACGGCATCTGGTTTCTCGGCTATATCCTGCTGGCGTACCCGCTGGGCTATTTCCTCGGTCCGCGCATCTGGCGCGCCGGCGCGCGCTACAACGCGATCACGCTGCCAGACCTGTTCAAGGGCCACTATGGAAGCCGTGCGCTGGAGCTGATCGTCGCCGCCTCGTCCATCCTGTTCCTGCTGCCATGGGGCCAGTTGCAGTTCACCGGCCTGGTGGCCGCGCTGAAGGGCCTGGGCTGGCATGTCGATCCGCTGCACCTGGTGCTGATCTCGGCCGGGCTGGCCTTCACCTACATCGCGATCTCCGGCGTGCGGGCCTCCGCCTATATCGCGATCCTGAAGGATGTGCTGATGGTGGTGGCGATCGTCGCCACCGGCGTGGCGGTGGGGTGGAAGGCCGGCGTCGGCGACGTCTTCCACGCGGCCAGCATGCAGGTCAGCAACCAGATGAGCGAGACGCAGCTGCGCTTCTCGATGAGCACCATGCTGTTCCAGGCGCTCGGCTTCTACATGATGCCGTTCGCGGTGCAGAACTTCTTCACCGCGAAGAGCGCCAACACGATCCGGCGCACGCAGATCGCGATGCCGCTGTACATGCTGATGTATCCGTTCCTCGTGCTGGCGTCGTATTACGCGATCAGCCAGAACCTGCAGCTCGCCTCGCCGAACGAGGCGTTCTTCGCCGCCGCCGTGCGCCTGCTGCCGGACTGGCTGCTGGGGCTGGTGACCGCCGGCGCGGCGCTGTCGGGCCTGCTGGTGCTGGCCGGCATCTGCCTCGCCATCGGACCGATCGTCACGCGCAACCTGATGCCCGGCCTGCCCGAGCCGCGGCAGAAGCAGGGCGCCAAGGTGGTGATCGCGATCTATCTGGTGCTGTCGATCGTGATGACGCTGGTTACGCCCAACCTGATGCTGACGCTGATCAATACCACCTACTACGGTGTGACGCAGTTTTTCCCGGGCGTGATGGCGATCCTGTTCTCGTGGAAGGTGCGGCCGCTGGCGATCGCGCTCGGCATTCTGAGCGGACAGGGCCTGGCCATCGCGCTCTATGTCCAGCAGGCCGATTTTGGCGGGATCAACGTCGGACTGGTCAGCCTCGCGGTGAACCTGCTGGTGACGGCGCTGGTGAACCTCGTTCCGCGGCCGGCGCGCGTCCAGGCGGCCTGATTTGCGTTGGCCGGATTTCCTGCCCCGAACCTCCCATTTCCAGAAGCAACGATGAACCACCATGAACCGGCGCGCACACGAATATTCCGCGCCAGCAAGATCCTGACGATGAATCCCGCACAGCCGGATGCCACACACGTGGCGGTCCGCGACGGCAAGATCGTCGCGGTCGGCGCGCGAGGCGACATGGCGCCGTGGGCGGACGCCGAGGTCGACGACACCTTCCGCGACAAGGTGCTGATGCCCGGGCTGGTCGAGGCGCACTGCCACCTGATGGAGGGCGCGATGTGGGAGGCCGTCTATGTCGGCTACTTCGATCGCCGTGATCCGGACGGGCGGCTGTGGCGCGGCCTGCGTACGCTCGATCAGGTCATCGACCGGCTCGTCAGCGCCGCCAGCCGGCTAACCGAGGCCGACACGCCGCTGCTGGCCTGGGGCTTCGATCCGATCTACTTCGGCGCCGGCCGCCTGAGCGTGCGGGAACTGGATCGGGTCTCCGCCACGCGGCCGATCGTCGTGATGCACGCCAGCGTGCATCTGATGAACGTCAATTCGGCGATGCTGGCGCTCGCCGGCATCGACGAGGATACCGACATCGAAGGGGTGCACAAGGACGAGCACGGCAGGCCCACCGGCGAGCTGCAGGAGTTCGCGGCGATGTTTCCGGTCCACCGCGTGATCGGCAAGGGCTTGTCGCTGGCGGCGGCCGAGGACCCGGAGGCGGTGCGCCGCTTCGGGCGGGTCGCGCAGCTCGCCGGTGTCACCACCGCGACCGATCTGGTCAGCGACCTGTCGCCGGCCGGGCTCGACACGCTGCGCTCAGTCACCGCCGCCGGCGACTTTCCGCTGCGCATCGTTCCCGCCTTCTCCCCGCAGCGCAATCCGGACGGCGGAGCCGAACGGGTCCACGCCGCCGCGCGGAGCGGCAACGACAAGCTGCATTTCGGTCCGGTCAAGTTCATCGTCGACGGTTCGATCCAGGGCTTCACCGCTCGCCTGCGTGCGCCCGGCTACGCAGGCGGCCAGCCCAACGGGCTGTGGCTGATCCCTCCGGCGCAGCTGCTGGCGTGCTTCACGCCATTCCATCTGGCCGGTCTGCAGCTGCATATCCACACCAACGGCGACGAGGCGACCGAGGTCGTGCTGGACGCGCTCGAGGCAATGCTGGCCCGCCATCCGCGCGCGGACCATCGGCACACGCTGCAGCACTGCCAGCTTGCCGACGCCGCTCAGCTGGCGCGCGCCGCCCGACTCGGGCTGTGCATCAACTTCTTCTCGAACCATCTGTATTACTGGGGCGAGGCGCACGCCGGCCAGACGGTCGGCGCGCAATGGGCCGCGCGGATGAATCCGGCGCGCTCGGCGCTGCGGCTGGGCATTCCGGTCGCCATCCACTCCGATGCGCCGATCACCCCGCTCAATCCGCTGTTCACGGCATGGTGCGCGGTGCAGCGCCAGACCGCGGCGGGCCGCGTGCTGGGCGAAGCGGAGCGGCTCAGCGTCGGCGAGGCCCTGCACGCGATCACGCTGGGCGCGGCGCATACGCTGCGGCTGGACCATCTGGTCGGCAGCATCGAGCCGGGCAAGCTGGCCGATTTCGCGGTGCTCGAGCAGGACCCCACCGCGGTGGCGCCGCACGCGCTGAAGGATGTCCGGGTCTGGGGCACGGTGCTGGGCGGGCGCGTCTTTGCGGCGCCGGCACGATGAACGCGCGGCCGCCCATTCCGTTGGTGGTGGTCGGCGGCTATCTGGGTGCGGGCAAGACCACGATGCTGAACCGGCTGCTGGCCGATGCCCGGGGACGGCGGATCGCCGTGCTGGTCAACGACTTCGGCGAGATCAATATCGACGCCGCGCTGATCCGCAGCCGCGGCGACGACGTGATCGAGCTCGAGAACGGCTGCATCTGCTGCTCGATCGGCGGCCGGCTGGCCGACGCGCTGGTCGCCATCGCTGCGCGACCCGAGCGTCCCGAGCTGCTGGTGATCGAGGCCAGCGGGGTTTCGGACCCGCAGCGGATCGCGCAGATTGGCCTGCTCGACCCGGCGTTCCGGCTCAATGCGGTGATCGTCGCGGTCGACGTGGCCGGCGTCTCCGAGGTGCTGCGCGATCCGCTGATCGGCGACATGGTGCGGCGGCAGATCGCCGGCGCATCGGTACTGGCGCTGACCAAGGTCGATCTGGCCGGCGCCGCGACGGCCGAGACCGTCGCGGCGTCGGTCGGTGGCTTGGCGCCGCGGGCCGCCGTGCTGACGGCACGGCATGGCCAGTTGCCGCTGTCGGTCTATCTGGACGTCGCGCCACCGCCGGCGCAGGGCCGGCTGCTCTCGGCGGACGGTCAGCGCTGGAGCCGCGGCGAGGCGCTGCACCGGGGCATCGTGACCTTCTCCTACCGGACGAGCCGGGCGTTCGACAAGGCGCGTTTGCGGCAGGCGCTGAAGGCGTTGCCGGTGCGCCTGCTGCGGGCCAAGGGCGTGGTTGCGTTCGATCGCGATGCGCGCGCGCATGCGGTGCACGTCGTCGCGGGGCGGATGCGGGTCGAGGCGATCCCACATCCATACGGGCACGCGCCGCGAGACGAATCGGCGCTGGTCTTCATCGGCCCCTTCGCGGCGGACGACGAGACCACGGTGCGCGCCTGCCTCGACGCGGCGCTGGCCTGAGCGCGCCGCGCCGGCTTATTGGCCAGCTTGTTGGCCGGCCTACTGATACAACACCCTCGGCAGCCACAGCCCGATGTCCGGGAACATGTACAGCAGCACCAGCGCCACCACCTGGATCGCCATGAACGGCAGCATGCCGCCGAAGATCTGGTTCAGCGTGACATGCGGCGGCGCCACGCCCTTCAGGTAGAAGGCGGCCATCGCGACCGGCGGCGACAGGAAGGCGGTCTGCAGGTTCAGTGCGACCAGCAGGCCGAAGAACAGCGGGTCGATGCCGAAGTTGTCCAGCAGCGGCACGAAGATCGGCATGAAGATGATGATGATCTCGGTCCATTCGAGCGGCCAGCCCAGCAGGAAGATGATCACCTGGGCCAGGATCATGAACTGCAGCGGCGTCAGGTCCAGCGACATCACCCACTGCTCGACCAGCGCCTGGCCGCCGAGCAGCGCGAACGCGGCCGAGAAGATCGACGAGCCGACGAACAGCCAGCAGACCATCGCGCTGGTCTTGGCGGTCAGGAACACCGACTCCTTGACCACGCCATAGTTGAGCTGGCCGTAGGCCGCCGCCAGCAGCGCGCCGCCGAGCGCGCCGACCGCCGCGGCCTCGGTCGGCGTGGCCAGGCCGAACACGATCGAGCCGAGCACGGCGAGGATCAGCACCGCCAGGGGGAAGAACGACGACAGCAGCTGCTTGAAGATCTCCATCCGCGCGAAGTCGAAGCGCCAGTAGAAGTACAGCATCGCCACGCAGACCACGGCCAGCGTGATCCAGAACCAGTTGGGCGCCTGCGGCGCGGTGGCCGGCGGATTGGCGGTGTCGGCGCCGGGCGGGCTCGGCGCGGCGTCGGCTTGTGGTGCTTCGGCTGCGGGAGTGGGGGGAGCGGCGGGGGTAGCCGGAACGCTCGGGGTCGCCGCCGCGGCAGCGGGGCTGTCCTCGCTCGGCGGCGGCGCCAGCGTATCGAGGCCCGCGGCATCGTCACTGCTTTGCGCGCCGAGCTCCATCAGCGTCGAATCCACCGCCGCCGGCGGCGCGGCGGTGACGCCGGCGTAGATCGAGCCCATCAGCAGCGCGACCACCAATGCCGGCAGCACCGCGATGCCGAACTGGCGCATCAGCTGGCCGGTCGGGATGGCGGCGTTGCGCTTGCCCTTCAGCGCGGTGACCAGCGCGGGCAGCGCACGCGTGCCGATGGTGTCGCGCAGCCGCTGCTGCAGCGGCGGCAGCGGGACCTCGCGCTCGGCCAGCGGCAGCGGCGG